>NZ_JASCOR010000130.1 GCF_029959445.1 Stenotrophomonas sp. PS02298
GCTGACGCCGCTTCGAAAAATTACCGGTGACGCCCCTGCCGAGCATGGCTCGGCACTACATTGGGGCATTGGGGCATTTGCCGAGCATGGCTCGGCACTACCTTATTGGCGGCGGACGGACTGCACTACCTGCAGGCGGCGCAGGCGACGCATTACTTCGGCCAGGTGGTTGCGGTCGCGGACCTGGATGTTGAAGCACAGCACCGCGGCGTTGAAATCGCGGTCCAGGTAATCCACGCGCTCGATGTTGGAATGGCTATGGGCAATCGCGGCGGCCAGCTGCGCCAGCACGCCGGTGCCGTTCTCCACCTCGACCACCAGTGCGGTGTCGTAGTCGCCGACCACGCTGGTATCCCAGCCAATCGGCACCCAGCGATCCGGCGTCTTGCGCAGTTCGGCCAGGTTCGGGCAATCCAGTCGATGCACGACGATGCCCTTGCCGGCGGTGTGGTAACCCATGATGTC
Organism: Stenotrophomonas sp. PS02298; assembly: GCF_029959445.1. Classification (GTDB taxonomy): domain Bacteria; phylum Pseudomonadota; class Gammaproteobacteria; order Xanthomonadales; family Xanthomonadaceae; genus Stenotrophomonas. The sequence goes on from NZ_JASCOR010000130.1 coordinate 466, forward strand.
GTCGCCCGGAATCGGCTGACAACAGTTGGCAAAGCTGACCACGCCACGCTCGCTGCCATTGATCAGGATCTTTTCCTGGGCACGATGGGTGACGCCGCTGGCGCGCAGTTCGGCATACGACATCAGTGCTTGCGCAGCCTGGGTTGGCATCCAGTTGCCCAGCGCCACATCGGCCAGGAAGGCCTCCAGCCGCGGGTAACGGTGTTCGTTGAGGAAGGCATCCAGCCGCCCCTTGGGCAGCCGCTCGATCGAGCTGTCCATCGCTTCCAGCGCGCGGTCGAGCATGCTGTGGCCGAGCTGCACGGCGTCCTCGTGCTCCAGCTGCTTGAGCTGGTGACGGATGGCGGTACGCGCCTTGCTGCTGACCACGAATTCCAGCCACTGCGGCTTGGGCGAGGCCGAGCGCGCGGTGATGATCTCCACCGTCTGCCCGCTGACCAGGCGCGTGCGTAGCGGCACCAGCTTCTTGTCCACGCGTGAGGCCACCGCGCGGTTGCCCACGTCGGTATGCACGGCATAGGCGAAGTCCAGCGCGGTCGAGTTGCGCGGAAGCGCCAGGATCTTGCCCTTGGGCGTGAACAGGTAGACCTCGTCCGGGAACAGGTCGACCTTGACGTTGTCGAGGAACTCCAGCGACGAACCAGCGGTGCGCTGCGAATCGATCAACTCGACGATCCAGGCATGCGCCCTGCTCTGCGCGCTGTTGGGGCCGTCGCCACCGAACTTGTAGGTCCAGTGCGCGGCCACACCGCGCTCGGCGATCAGGTCCATTTCCTCGGTGCGGATCTGCACTTCGATCGGCGAGCCGTACGGCCCGAACAGCACCGTGTGCAGCGACTGGTAGCCGTTGGCCTTGGGAATGGCGATGAAATCGCGGAAGCGCCCGTCCAGCGGCTTGAACGCGGCATGCACCCCGCCCAGCGCGTGGTAGCAGTTGGGCACGTTGCGCATCACCAGGCGGAAGCCGAAGACATCCATGACCTGGTCGAAGCTTTTGTTCTCCTCGCGCATCTTGGTGTAGATGCTCCAGGGCGTCTTGATCCGGCTGATCAAGCGGTGTTCCAGCCCTTCGCGCGCCAGGCGCTGCGACAGCTGTACTTCCACCTGCGCCATCGACTCGCGACGCACCACCGGCTGGCTGCGGATGTGTTTCTCGATGATGGCGTGGCGCCACGGGTACAGCGCGCGGAAGCCGAGGTTCTGTAGCTCGGACTTGATCAGGTTCATGCCCAGGCGCTGGGCGATGGGCGCGTAGATATCCAGCGTTTCGGTGGCGATGCGGCGCCGCGCCTCGGCACTCTGCGCACCCAGGGTGCGCATGTTGTGCAGGCGGTCAGCCAGCTTGATCATGATCACGCGCAGGTCGCGCGACATCGCCAGCAGCATCTTGCGGAAGCTCTCCGCCGCTGCTTCCTGACGGTCGCGGAACTTGAGCTTGTCCAGCTTGGTGACGCCCTCGACCAGATCGGCCACGGCCTGGCCAAACTCGGCAGCCAGCTCCTCGCCGGTGAGCGGGGTGTCCTCGATGGTGTCGTGCAGGATCGCTGCGATCAGTGTTTCAACATCCAGGCCGAGCTCGGCCAGGATGCGCGCCACCGCCACCGGATGGGTGATGTAGGGCTCGCCGGATTTGCGGGTCTGGCCGGCGTGCGCGGCCGCCCCGACCTCCCAGGCACGACGCAGCAGCGGCAGCTGCTCGGTGGGGAGGTAGCTGGCTGCGCGTTCGAGTTGCAGTACGTAATCAGGTACCACCCCGCCCGCGGGCGTGGCTACCTGGGCGGAAGGGCCTGGGTTCATGGCAGAAGACTATGCCAGCAGGCGTTCCACGGCAATTCCTACAACGCAAACAGCCCGCTTTTGGCGGGCTGTTTGCAGACAACATCAATCGATGCCAGAGAGGCGATCAATCGTCGTTCTTGGACATGTCTTCGTCGGCGACCACTTCAGCGGCAGCCCATTCCAGTGCTTCACGCTCGATGCGCTCGCGCTCGGACTTCTCGACTTCCTCGATCAGCTCGTTGTCGATGCGACGGGCAGCGATTTCGCGCAGCGCCAACACGGTCGGCTTGTCCTCGCTCTCGCTGTTGTCGATCGTCGCCTGGACACCATTGGCCAGCTGACGGGCGCGCTTGGACGCCATCATGACCAGCTCAAAACGGTTGTTAACGACTTCCAGGCAATCTTCTACGGTAATGCGGGCCATGCGGGCTCCCGGCGACCTGCAACGGCCGCTCGATCGAATGAGGGAAAGGGGGTGGATTGTAGGGGCAGACCGGTCCTGGAATCAAGTCAAGGCCTGAACAGCCCCTTGCGGATCAACCACTTGCTCAGTTTTCAGGGGCCAGCAACGAGGCGATCAGCTCGCCGTGGCGGCGCTGCTGGGGTTCGCAGCGCAGCCGGCTGGCGGCGAAGATCGAGCACATTTCGCCAACGGCGGTATCGAAATCCTCGTTGATGATGACGTAGTCGAATTCGTCGTAATGCAGCATTTCCTCGCGCGCGGCGGCCAAACGCTGGGCCATGACCGCCTCGCTGTCCTGGCCACGCTTGCGCATGCGCTCGTCCAGCGCCTGCCGCGACGGCGGCAGGATGAAGACGCTGACCGCGCCCGGCACCTTCTCGCGTACCTGCCGCGCACCCTGCCAGTCGATCTCCAGCAGCACGTCCTTGCCGGCCGCCAGCTGCGGCTCCACCGACTGCCGGGCTGTGCCCTTCCAGTCGCCATGCACCAGCGCGTGCTCGAAGAAATCACCGGCGGCGATCATCTGCTCGAACTCGGTGGCGGGAACGAAGTGGTAGTGCTTGCCGTTCACTTCGCCCGGGCGCATGGCCCGCGAGGTGAAGGAGATCGACAGCGAAATGTGTGGGTCACGCGCCAGCGTGGCGTTGACGATGCTGCTTTTGCCGGCCCCGGATGGGGCAGCGACGATATAGAGGGTGCCACGCATGCGGTGGGCCAACGTCGGAATGGCCCGGCATTGTACCGGCGTGGGCCGGTCTGTGCAGGATCGGGGGTTGAGGGCCCCCAATTATCGCGGGGACGGCTCCACCTGCAGGGTCGAGCATGCTCGGCTGGAGCCCCATCTGTAGTGCCGAGCCATGCTCGGCAGGGCATTACCGGCAGGGCCTCTGCCGAGTATTGCTCGGCACTACCTTGGTTCTTTGCCGAGCATGGCTCGGCACTACCTTGGCTCCTTGCCGAGCATGGCTCGGCACTACCCTTTACTCGATGTTCTGGACCTGCTCGCGGATCTGGTCGATCAGCACTTTCAGCTCGACGGCGGCGTTGGAGGTGCGTGCGTCCACCGACTTGGAGCCCAGGGTGTTGGCTTCGCGGTTGAACTCCTGCAGCAGGAAGTCCAGGCGGCGGCCTACCGGCTCGCGCTGGCGCAGCACGCGACGGATTTCCGCGATATGGCTGTCCAGGCGGTCCAGTTCCTCATCCACGTCGAGCTTCTGCAGCCACATCACCAGCTCCTGCTCCGCCCGGCCCGGATCAACCGGGTGCGGCAGGTCGGCCAGGCGTGCGGCCAGCTTGACCCGCTGCCCCTCGCGGATGGCTGGGATCAGCTCGCGGACTTCACCGGCAATGCGTTCGACCGAATCGACGCGCTCACTGATTGCCGTGGCCAGCTTGTCGCCTTCGCGCTCGCGCGCCTGCACGAAGCTGGTGACGGTCTCTTCCAGCAAGGCCAATGCTTCGGCATGCAGGGCGGCACTGTCGGTCGCCTCAGCGCGCAGCACGCCGGGGTACTGCAGCAGGTCGGTGAAGCCCACCTGCATCCCGGGGAAGCGGCTGTGCAGGCGCTGCGCCAATTCAGACAGCTGATCCACCAGCACCTCGTTGACGGCCAGCGAGGTGGCGGCTTCCGGTGCCCGCAGGCGCATCACCAGATCGAGCTTGCCGCGGCTGACCCGGGCGGCAACGCGCTCGCGCAGCTGCGGCTCCAGCGCACGCAGGTCCTCGGGCAGACGCACGCCCACTTCAAGGAACCGGTGGTTCACCGAGCGCAGTTCGCAGCCCAGGGTGCCCCACGCGGTGATGCGTTCGCCGCCGGCATAGGCGGTCATGCTCCGAATCATGTGCTTTCCGATGTGTTTCAAAGGGCGAATGGTACCCTAGCCACCTCTGGACGCTGGTGCATCCACCACCCAGACGCCCGCCAGATCAACTCGTACTAACCGGATTCCCCATGACCTTCTCCCGTCCCAGCGGCCGCCAGGCCGATCAGATGCGCACCGTCACCATCGAGCGTTCCTTCACCCGCCATGCCGAAGGCTCGGTGCTGGTGAGCTTTGGCGACACCCGCGTGCTGTGCACCGCCAGCGTCGAGAACCGGGTACCGGGCTTCCTGCGTGGCAAGGGCGAAGGCTGGGTCACCGCCGAATACGGCATGCTGCCGCGCTCCACCCATACCCGCTCCGACCGTGAAGCCGCACGCGGCAAGCAGGGTGGCCGCACCCTGGAAATCCAGCGCCTGATCGGCCGCACCCTGCGCGCCTGCATCGACCGCAATGCACTGGGCGAACGCACCATCACCCTGGACTGCGACGTACTGCAGGCCGACGGTGGCACCCGCACCGCCGCCATCACCGGCGCTTACGTCGCCCTGGTGGATGCAGTGAACCTGCTGATGAAGCGCGGCGAGATCAAGCGCAACCCGCTGTTCGGCGCGGTGGCTGCCGTGTCGGTTGGCGTCTACAAGGGCCAGCCGGTGCTGGACCTGGATTACCCCGAAGACAGCGACTGCGATACCGACATGAACATCGTCATGAATGACGGCGGTGGCTTCATCGAGCTGCAGGGCACGGCCGAGGGCCACGCCTTCCGCCGCGAGGAACTGGACGCGCTGCTGGTGCTGGCCGAAAAGGGCATCCGCGAGCTGTTCGACGCCCAGCAGGCGGCTTTGGCGCAGGCATGAACCGGCGCCTTGCCCTGGTTACCCTCGTCGTCGCCGACTACGACGAAGCCATCGCCTGGTACACCGGCAAGCTCGGTTTCCAGCTGCTGGAGGACCTGGACCAGGGCCGCAAGCGCTGGGTGGTGGTCGGCCCCACCGATGGCAGCGCCGCCGCGCTGCTGTTGGCGCGTGCCAGTGACGAGGACCAGCGCAGCCGCATCGGCAACCAGACCGGTGGCCGCGTGGGCTTCTTCCTGCACACCGATGACTTCCATCGCGACCACGCGGCAATGCTCGCGCAAGGCGTGGAATTCCTCGAAGCCCCGCGCGATGAACCCTATGCCACGGTCGCGGTGTTCCGCGACCTGTACGGCAACACCTGGGACTTGTTGGAGCCCAAGCAATGAAACTGGTACTGGCCAGCGGCAACGCCGGCAAGCTGAAAGAACTGCAGGCCATGCTGGCCGAGCTGCCGCTGCAGATCGTGCCGCAGCGCGAACTGGGCGTGGACGATGTGCCGGAAACCGGCCTGACCTTCGTCGAGAACGCGTTGATCAAGGCCCGCCATGCCTGCACGGTGACCGGCCTGCCAGCGCTGGCCGACGACTCCGGCCTGATCGTCGATGCATTGGACGGCGCGCCCGGCCTGTACAGCGCGCGCTACGCAGGCAGCCCCACCGACGATGCTGCCAACAACGCCAAGCTGCTTGATGCGCTGCGCGATGTCCCGGCCGAACGCCGCACGGCGCGCTTCTACGCGGTGATCGTGCTGCTGCGCCATGCCAACGACCCGCAACCGCTGATCTGCGAAGGCAGCTGGGAAGGCCGCATCATCGACGAACTGCGCGGCAGCAATGGCTTCGGCTACAACCCGGTGTTCCTGGATGAAGAACTCGGCCTGACCGCCGCGCAGATGGAACCTGCACAGAAGAACGGCCGCAGCCACCGCGCCAAGGCGCTGCAGCTGTTGTTGCAGCGCATGTCGCAACTTAGTTTCGATTGACCACGGAGATCAGGGAATGACGCCACGCCGCTATCGGACCCGGATGGGGCTTGTGCAGCTTGTCGCCATTCTGGGCGCTGTAAGCGGCGCGATAGTGGGCGCCATGTTGGCGCATGACGGGGAGCAATCCTGGCTCGCACTGCCGCTTTGGGCGCTTGGCTGCGCGCTGGTCATTTCACTGATCGCTGCTCCCATCCTGTGGCAACGCGTGGTGCTGGATGAGCGGGCTGGCCAGCTCCGCTACCACAACATCGCCACCGCACACCGCTGGCGCAAGGTGGACCTGGTGGACGTGCTTGAGGTCCGCTACGACAACTTCGCCGACAAGCGCAAAGCCATGGTTTCCGGCCTGTATCTGCACATGCGCAATGGCAGCCGACCGGCGCGCCACCGTCTCATGGACAACGAGGTCGGCAGCTACCAGGGGCCGTCACCGATGTTCCGCGATGTCAGCGCAGCGGTGCTACGTGCACAACCACGTTCGCTGGTCGATCCAATCCTGCTGGCCGGGCAATAGCGCCCGCAACCCTGTACTCCCACTCTTTCCAACAGCCGTCCATGCCGCACTCCCACGACCACTGCAACCACCTTCCCGGCGAATCCTGCGCGATCGATCACGGTCACGCTGCCGGCGTGCAGCTGGTGCCGCCACCACTGGCGCTGTACGTACACCTGCCGTGGTGCGTGCGCAAATGCCCGTACTGCGATTTCAACTCGCATGCCGGCAAGGGCGAGTTGCCGTTCGATGCCTATATCGATGCGCTGATCCGCGACCTGGACCAGGACCTGCCGCTGGTCTGGGGCCGCGTGGTCAGCAGCGTGTTCTTCGGCGGTGGCACGCCCAGCCTGTTCCCACCGGAGGCGATCGACCGTTTCCTGCAGGCGGCCAGCGCACGGCTGCGGTTCGCGCCGAACCTGGAAGTGACGCTGGAAACCAACCCGGGCACGGCCGAGCACGGCCGCTTCGACCGCTACCGCGCCGCCGGCGTGAACCGCATCAGCTTCGGCATCCAGACCTTCAACGACGAAGCACTCAAGCGCCTGGGTCGTATCCACGACAGCAACGAGGCCGAGCGCGCGGTCAAGCTGGCGCAGGATGCCGGCTACAAGAACTTCAACATCGACCTGATGTACGCGCTGCCGCAGCAGACCCTGGCCCAGGCAGAGCACGATCTTGAACGCGCCTTCGCCCTCGATCCCACGCATATCTCGCACTACCAGCTGACGCTGGAGCCGAATACGGTGTTCTTCGCCCGGCCGCCGCAGGGCATTCCGGACGAAGACAGTGCCTGGGACATCCAGGAGCACTGCCAGGCCCTGCTGGCCGAGCGCGGCTATGGCCAGTACGAGGTCAGCGCCTATGCCCGCGATGGCTGGCAATGCCAGCACAACCTCAACTACTGGCGCTTCGGTGATTACCTGGGCATCGGCGCCGGCGCCCACGGCAAGATCAGCTCCGGCGCCGAGCAGCACGTGCTGCGCCGCTGGAAGCACAAGCACCCGCAGACCTTCATGGACACCGCCGGCAGCCTGGCCAGCATCGGCGGCGATGACGTGATCAGTCCCGAGCGGCTACCGTTCGAGTACATGCTCAACCTGCTGCGCCTGCACGAGGGCTTCAGCCTGCGCGATTTCGAGTCGCGCACGGGTTTGGCACGAAGCGTGCTTCTACCCTCCCTGGCAATGGCGGTGGAGCGTGGCTGGCTCACCCATGAAGGGGATTACTGGACCCCGACCGAGCTTGGCCGCCGCTTCACCAACGATGTGGTGGAGTTGTTCCTGGCGTAAGACCCGCGAAAAGTGGCCGTTACATCACATAAATGATAGAAAACGCCCATTCAGGGGGAAGGAAAACAGGATGCCAGGCACCGCACCACGCTCAGCAAGCCAATCCATGGCAAGGATCGCCAGTGCGCCGGTATCTGCCCGCGTGCGTCACTTGTTGGAAAGCATCTTCCAAGCCACCGATGAAGTCCTGCGCACGCCGCTGCAGCTGACCGCCATCGAGCTGGAACGCGCGATGTTCAAACGCGCGGAGTTAGCCCACAACAGCCAGATCCAGTCCGACATCTATGCGCAGCTGCGGGTGCTCCGCGAGCACATGGAACAATTCCCCGAGCTTTTTCTTGATGCGCTGGCCATGCAAGTGGCGGGCTTCAAGGACCCGCCCAAGCCCGACCAGGAAGCGCACGCCGCCACGTTCAAGTCGATGACGCTGGTCGAAGACACCGACATCGACCGCGATATCGTGCTGCACGAAATGGCACGACGCGAAGCATTCCGCGCTCCCAGCCCACTGCTGTTGCTGGGGCAGCGCTTTGCGGTGCTGGCCGCACAGCCAGCATTTGATCCCGAGCGCCTGCCGGTCGGTCCCTACGCGCAGTGCCGGGCAGTGCGCGACGCCGGCGAGCAGATGCAGCTCAATCTCGATACCCAGCTGGTGCTGTTCCAGGTATTCGAGCGCATGGTCATGCCCCGCCATGCTGAACTGGTCGATCGCCTGAACATCCTGCTGGAGCGCGAAGGTGTGCTTCCAGGGCTGGTTTACCGTCCGCATCTCCCCCGCCCCTCCGCCCCACGTGGCGCTGGCGCCGGGGGCGGTCATGCCGATGCTGGCGGCAGCGGGCCGCGCAATGCCGGCCCAACCCCGCTGACCAGCTGGCAAGGCCAGGCGCCGGCGGCATCGTGGGCCAGTATTTCCAATGAGCTGCTGGGCAGCCCCGCAGGAGCACCGGCCCAGGCCAGCGCCGCACCGGTGCAGGTGCCCGCCAGCGGCGCCGCCATGCCGCCGATGGAAAGCCTGCACAACCTGCTTGATGCCGCCCGCCACGCACTTACGCTTGGCGCTGGCGCCGCTGGTGCTGGTGCTGCCGGTGGCACTGTCGGTGCCGGTGGTGGCGCAGCCGCAACGACAGCCACGGGTGGCATGCCCGACTTTGCCGCCCTGCAGGCGCAGCGCGGTACCGCAGGTTCAGCAGCGGGTGCCGGAAGCACTGCTCCCGCCGGCCCTGCCAGCGTCAACAACGCGGGCGTGCCAGCCCAGCCTGTCTCCACCCAGACCGCGCTGGATGTGCTGGGCAAACTGCAGGCGGCCGCATCGTCCTCCGGCAGCCGCCACAGCATGGCCGACATCCGCAACGCGATGATGGCGCAGGTCAAGGCCGAGCACGGCCCTGCCGCGACGCTGTCGGTGCAGGACGGCGACACCATGGACCTGCTGGGCATGCTCTACACCGAGCTGCAGCGCGAAGTGCGCAGCGAAGGCCCTGCCGCCGACCTGCTGCGGCGCCTGCAGGTACCACTTGCCCGCGCCGCGATCAGCGACCAGGAGTTCTTCCTGCGCGACCAGCATCCGGCACGTGAGCTGCTCAATGCCGTCGCCGAATCCGGCGCGGTCTGGCTCAGTGATGAAGACAGCGATCCGGTCCTGCAGCTGAAGCTCAAGGACGCGGTCAACAAGGTCGTCAACGACTACCAGGGCGACGAGTCCGTCTTCGTCGAAGCCAACGACATCATCCAGGGACATCTGCGCGCGGCGGCCCGCCGCGCGGAAATGGCCGAGCGCCGCCAGATCGATGCCGCACGCGGCAAGGAACGCCTGGAGGCTGCCAAACAACTGGCCAACAGCACCATCGACGAGCTGTGCCAGACCACCGAACCGCCCAAGTTCGTGCAGACCCTGCTGCGCAAGGCGTGGGCCGATGTCCTTACCCTCACCCTGCTGCGCAACGGTGAAGGTTCGGAGGAGTGGCAGCAACGCGAGCAGGCCACCCGCCGCATCAGCGAGATTACCGGCTTGCCGCCTGGCGGCGCAGCCGATGTCAACTTCGGCGAGGAGATCGAGCAATCGCTGCTGCAGGTGGGCTACCACCAGGATGAGGCCGCCGCCATCTCGCGCCGGCTGTCCACACCCGGCGGCGAGGATGAGATCACCTCACGCACTGAATTGACCGCCAAGCTCAAGGCGCGCAGCCGCCTGGGCGAGGCCGGCGAGCCGGAAGAAGAAGAGCGGCGCAAGAAAGTCGAGCCCGCCCGTACCGAAGAGGAAGAAGCGCATTACCGCCAGCTGCGCACCCTGCCATTCGGTACCTGGTTCGAATTCACCGTCAACCAGCAGGGCGACAACCGGCGCCAGCGCCTGTCCTGGTACAGCCTGATCACCGGCAATGCCTTGTTCGTCAACCAACGCGGCCAGAAGGTGTCGGAACAATCACTCGACGCGATGTCCCGGCTGATGGCCAAGGGCCAGCTGCGCATCGTCACCGAAGACAAGGGCCGCCTGATCGACCGCGCCTGGCAGGCCACCGTACGCGCGCTGCGCTCCATCGCCGGCCAGGCCTCCAACAGCGGGGAATCCGCATGATCACCAATACCCGCCGTGCACCGCGCCTGCAGGTACCCGATCTGGTGCAGGTGCGCGACCAGATGACCGGCACCCAGATCGGCCGGCTCGGCAACATATCCGAATCCGGCATGTTGCTGATCACCTCCGTGCCGATGCAGGAGGACGCGCTGTACCAGCTGCAGTTCCCCATCCCGGACGGCCGTGGCGGCCATCTGCAGATCGATGCAGGCGTGCACCTTCTGTGGTGTGAGCCGACACACGCGCCCGAGCAGTCATGGGCAGGGTTCCGCTTCCTGACCTTGGACAAGGCCCACCGCGAGCGCCTTGCGCAGTGGATCGAAGGCAGCATCCCCGCAACCTGAGTGCCGAAAACGGCACAGCAGCGGCCGGCTGATTGCGGCAAAATTGGGGCCTGCATTCCGCATGTCCCAGCGAGCCACCGCGATGAACCAGCAAGATCCAGGCAGCCTGTACGCCCACCACCTTGGGCAGATGATCCGCCGCGCCGACGCGGCGCTTGCACGCGGTGGTTTCGATCACCTGGTGGTTCCCAGCGGCACCCAGCACTACCAGGTGTTCGACGACCGCGACTACCCGTACGCGGTCAATCCTCAGTTCAAGACCTGGCTGCCGCTGACCAAGCTGCCGTACAGCTGGCTGATCCACACCCCGGGCAAGCGCCCGACCCTGGTGTTCTACCAGCCCTTCGATTACTGGCACGTGGTCCCGGGCGCGCCGAGCGGCTGGTGGGTGGAGCATTTCGACATCCATATCATCCGCAAGCCCGAAGAGGCCCTGGCCCTGCTGCCAGCCGACCCGAGCCGCTGCGCCATCCTCGGCGAGGCGCAGAGCGCACTGGGCGGCTTTGCCCCGAACAACCCGGCAGCGGTGATCAATTACATGGAATGGCATCGCGGCTACAAGACGCCGTATGAAATCGCGCTGATGCGCCAGGCCCAGGTACTGGGCGTACGCGGCCACCGCGCCGCCGAGGCCGCATTCCGTACCGGTGCCAGCGAATTCGAGATCCACATGGCTTATTGCAGCGCCGTCGGCCAGGATGCCAACGAGCTGCCCTATGGCAACATCATCGGCCTCAACGAACATGCCGCCGTGCTGCATTACACCGACCTGGGCAAGCAGGCACCGCAGCCGCTGCGCAGCTTCCTGATCGACGCCGGCGCCTCGGCCTACGGTTATGCCAGCGACATCACCCGCACCTATGCAGCAACCGGCCACGACGAATTCCAGTCCTTCATCGATGCGGTGGACGCAGCGCAGCTGAAGATGTGTGCAGCGGTACGTGCTGGCTTTGATTACAAGCAGCTGCACATCGATGCGCACCTGTCGCTGATGGGCATCCTCAAGGACTTCGGCGTGATCACGGTTTCGCCCGAAGCTGCCTTGGCAACCGGTGTGAGCGCTGCATTCTTCCCGCACGGCATCGGCCATCTGATCGGCGCACAGGTGCACGACGTGGCGGGCTTTGCGGCCGGCGAAGACGGCGGCCGCGTCGAGCGCCCGGCCGGCCATCCCTACCTGCGCATGACCCGCGTACTGGAGCCGGGCATGGTGGTGACCATCGAGCCGGGCCTGTACTTCATCGACATGTTGCTGGACGAAGTAAGGAAGGCCGGCAACGCGGCCAGCATCAACTGGGATCGCGTGGACTTCTTCCGTCCTTATGGTGGCGTGCGGATCGAGGACGAGGTGCTGTGCACCGACGGCGAAGCAGACAACCTGACCCGCCCGGAATTTGCTACGCAGGCGTGATGCAAGGGCGACGTCGGTCGCCCTGTGATTGAACCCCGGGCGCGCAATGCGCCCGGGATGAGCGATGCGACCGGTGTATTACCACCCGTTTTCTCCATCGCGCAAACCCCTCGCCGATCTCCCCAAAGGAAGCAGATCCAGTCGAGCTGTGGCTGTGGCTGTGGCTGTGGCTGTAGCTGTAGCTGTGGCTGTGGCTGTGGCTGTAGCTGTAGCTGTGGCTGTAGCTGTGGCTGTGGCTGTTGCTTTTGGAGTTTCCCCTCGCTTACGCAAAGCGTAGGGG
>NZ_JASCOR010000131.1 GCF_029959445.1 Stenotrophomonas sp. PS02298
GCCATGCTCGGCATCGGCTACGTTCGGCAATGCTTGCGCTGCCGAGCATGGCTCGGCACTACAACAACAGCAGCAATAGCAGCAATAGCAGCAGCAACAGCAACAGCAACAGCAACAGCAACATCCTGCCGGGCATGGCTCGGCACTACACAAGATCGATGCGGCACTACACACTGCCGCCCAAGCACAGACAGGAGCTCCGCCCATGACGAAGTCCTTCCACAAGCGCAGCCGCGCGCCGTGGCTCAGCAGCTGCGTATTGCTGGGCATGTCCGCCCTGCAGGTACAGGCCGCCGACACCACCTCCGCCCCTTCGCTTGTCCCCCTGCCCGCCAGCTATCAGGCTGACGGCGGCAAGGACTTCGTGCTGCAGAGTTCCGCCCGCGTCGGCGGCAACGACGAGGCCGCTCGCCGCGCCGCCGCGCAGTTCGTGACCCTGCTCAAGCAGAACGGCGGCCCGACCCTCACCGTGGCCGACAACGCCAGCAAGGCGCAGATCCGCTTCCGCCTCGATCCTTCGACGACCAATACCGCCGAAGGCTATGCACTCAAGGTGTCCAATACCGGCATCGACATCAGCGCAGGTGATGATGTCGGCCTGTTCTACGGCGCGGTCACCGCCGCGCAGCTGCTGACCGGCAATACGCCAGGCCATGCCGCCGCCGCAACCATCAATGACACCCCGCGCTTCCCATGGCGTGGCTTCATGCTCGACTCGGCACGTCACTTCCAGAGCATGGACGAGATCAAGAAGCTGCTCGACGCGATGGCGCAGCACAAGCTCAATACCTTCCACTGGCACCTGACCGATGACCAGGGCTGGCGCATGGAGATCAAGCGCTATCCGAAACTGACCGAAGTCGGCAGCTGCCGTGTGCCACTGGGTGATGCCGGCATCAATGCCGCCACCGGCGAAGCGCGCCAGTACTGCGGCTACTACACGCAGGAGCAGATCCGCGAAATCATCGCCTACGCCGCCGAGCGCCACATCCAGGTGATCCCGGAAATCGACGTGCCCGGACATGCCACCGCCGCCATCGTCGCCTACCCGGAACTTGGCACCACCGAACAGAAGCTAGTCATCGACAACCAGTGGGGCGTGTTCCCGAACCTGTTCAACACCGAGGAAGCGACCTTCCAGTTCCTGGAGAACGTGCTGGAAGAAGTGATCCAGATGTTCCCGTCCAAGTATGTGCACGTCGGCGGCGACGAAGCTGTCAAGGACCAATGGATCGCCTCCAAGCGCGTGCAGGAGCGCATGCGCGAACTCGGCGCCAAGGATGAAATGGAAATGCAGAGCCATATCATCAAGCGCCTGGAGAAGTTCCTGGAGCAGCACGACCGCCGCCTGATCGGCTGGGATGAAATCCTCGAAGGCGGCCTGCCGCCGGAAGCCACGGTGATGTCCTGGCGTGGCACCGAAGGCGGGCTCAAGGCCGCCAGCGAAGGCCACGACGTGGTGATGTCGCCGGTCACCCACATGTACATGGACTACCTGCAGACGGAGTCGCCGAACGAGCCGCCGGGCCGCCCGGCCACCATCACCCTGCAGAAGACCTACGAGTTCGAGCCGGTACCGGCCGAGCTGGCAGCGGACAAGCGTTCGCACATCCTTGGCCTGCAGGCCAACATGTTCAACGAGCACACCCGCAACAACCAGAACCTGGAGCACAACCTGTTCCCGCGCCTGGCCGCGGTCGCCGAGACCGGCTGGAGCCCGCAGGACAAGCGCAATTTCGGCAATTTCCTGCAGCGCCTGCCGCAGCAGCTGCAGCGCTACCAGGCGATGAACATCGCCTATGCGAAGACGCCGTTCCAGGTCGACATGATCGACAAGGGTGAGCACCGCACTGGCGCGGTGCAGGTGAGCCTGAACAATCCACTGGGCTACCCGGTGCATTACACGCTGGATGGCAGCCCGGTCACCGCCAGCTCGCCGCTGTACGCGCAACCACTGCAGTTGAAGGTGCCGCTGCAGGTACAGACCGCCGCGTTCTTTGATGGCAAACCACTGGCCAGCGCCAACACCTTCAAGCTTGACGCTGCTTCGTTGCTGGTCCGCGAAGACACCCAGCTGGGCCTGTGCCCGAATGGCGGCAAGCTGTTGCTGCGCCTGGAAGATGACGGCCCAGCCGAAGGCGAGCGCGAAGTGTTCAACGTCAACATCTTCAACCCGTGCTGGTTGTGGAGTGATGTCGACCTGTCGGATATCAGCCGCATCAAGGTGCGTGCAGGCCGCATTCCGTACAACTTCCAGCTGGCCCATGACGAACCGTCGCGCAAGTTCGCGCCGGCACGCACTGCCCATGGCGAAATGGAGATCCTGGCCAACTGCGAAGGCAAGCCACTGGCCTCGGTACCACTGCCGGCCGAACCGAACGCCGATGGTTTCCTCGAGCTGGATGCCAGCATCACCGCCCCGGCAACACGCGGCGACCTGTGCGTGCGCTTCACCGGCGACACCCGCCCGAACATGTGGACGCTGGACTGGATCAAGCTCGAACCGGGCAAGTGATCCACACAACGGTTTGATGCAGGCAGAAGGCCACCGCATGCGGTGGCCTTCTGCCGTTTGGCGAGGTGAAACTCCGGCAGCTGTTGATGCGGCCTTTTTTGTAGGAGCGGCGTAAGCCGCGAAGCCGAGGATGCTACAGCCGCCAGAAAGCCCGCTGGGCCGCGTCAGAGGCTAGCCGGGAGGCATGGAACCTCCGCCCCCAGGGCTACGGGCTTCGCGGCTTACGCCGCTCCCACAAGCCATCCCGCCATGCCAAAAAATTTCACTACAACCAAAAATACCCATTCAATAAGCATCAAAACCCACCTCGAATTTCACATGAAACAAAAATACGGCTTTAAATCATTGATATAGCTCATCCAGAACCCCTCACCCATCAATGAAAATTTTTTGCATCGCACCTTGACATCGTTGTCACGAAGCGCTGACACTCCGCATGCCGCAACGCCAACAGGTGTCGCGCCAACTTCCAGGGGACGTGCGTGGTTGCCAGCCGGAATCCAACAGCCAAGCTGACCACTCCCACATCTGTCGCGCCGTTGCTGGCCGCCGATGTGGGCGGCACCCACGTCCGCGTCGGACTGGTACAACCGGGCAGCAGCACCGGCGCGCCGATGCAGCTGCTGGCCTACCGCCAGTACCGCTGCGCCGACTACCCTGACCTGAGCAGCATCCTTGCCGAGTTCCCGGTCGACCACGCCAACGTGCGCGAATGCGCCATCGCCAGCGCCGGCTACGCCCTGCCCGATGGCACGGTGATCTCCGCCAACCTGCCGTGGCCGTTGTCCTGCAACCGCATCCGCGATGACCTCGGCTTCGCCGCGGTTCACCTGGTCAACGACTTCGAAGCCGTGGCCCATGCCGCCGCACATATCGACGCCAGCGATGCCCTGCAGCTGAGCGGACCGACCACCGCTGCCGAGGGTCCCGTACTGATCGTTGGCCCCGGCACCGGATTGGGCGCGGCGCTGTGGATTCCCAATGGCAATCGCTCAATGGTGCTGGCCACGGAAGCCGGGCAAGCCTCGCTGAGTGCCAGCAGCCCGCTGGAAGTCGCCGTGCTGCAGCACATGCTGCACGGGCGCAGCCATGTCGCCATCGAACACGCCTTGTCTGGCCCCGGCCTGCTCAATCTGTACAACGCGCTGTGCGCCGTACGCACCACCATGCCCGTGCACACCACGCCCGATGCAATCAGCGCCGCCGCCTGCGACGGCAGCGATCCGCATGCCGAACAAACGCTGCAGCTGTTCTGCGCGATTCTCGGCTCGACCATTGGCGACATGGCGCTGCTGTACGGCGCCCAGGGCGGCATCTACCTGGCTGGCGGCATCCTGCCCAAGATCAGCCAGTTCCTCATCAACAGCAGCTTCGCCGAGCGGTTCCTCAACAAGGGACCGATGCGCGAAGCGCTGCAACGCATCCCCGTGAAGTTGGTAGAACACGGGCAACTGGGCGTCATCGGCGCCGCCAGTTGGTATCTGGGACGCAGGGAAACAGAACCCGTCGCGTCGAGTCCGGCAGTACCGCAGGTGCATGAGGCTGTCTGCTCGTGCACGGGTTCCCACTGAACTACATACGGCCGGTTCGCCGGCATCCATCAATGATGAGGAGAGACATCATGAGGTACCGCAAGTCCGTTCTATCCGCCGCCATCGTCACCTGTCTGAGCTTCTCCGCGCACGCGCAGGACGCCAGCCAGGACGCCACCGACCTCGACCGTGTCGTCGTCACCGGCATCCGCGCCAGCCTGCAGCAGTCGCTTGAAACCAAGCGCAACGCCGACGCCATCGTCGACGTGATCACCGCCGAGGACGTGGGCAAGTTCCCCGCCACCAACGTCGCCGAAGCGATGACCATCATCCCCGGCGTCACCATCGATCGCGCATACGGCCAAGGCGAAAAGGTTTCCATCCTGGGTACCGATCCGGCCTTGAACCGCACCCTGCTCAACGGCCAATCCATCGCTTCCGGCGACTGGAACATGTCCGACTTCCCGACCCGCACCTTCAATTACTCGCTGCTGGCGCCGGAAGTGGTTGGCAAGCTGGAAGTATTCAAGTCACCGGAAGCCCGCATCGATGAAGGCTCCATCGGCGGCACGGTGATCGTTTCCACCCGCAAGCCGCTGGACATGCCGGAGAAGGTCAGCGTTTCTGGCCGGGTCAGCTATGGCCGCAATGATCGCATCGAGAAAACCGACCCAAGCGCCTCCGCCGCCTTCGCCTGGAAGAACGAAGCCGAGACCTTCGGCGTCATCGTGTCCGCCCAGGCCTCGAATGAAAGCATCCGCCGCGACGGCATCGAGTCCTACGGCATCGTCCGCGCGAAGGACTACATCGGCGGCCTCGGCGGCTCCAATGGCTCGGTAACCAACCTGCCGACCGACTGGTCGGTGCCACCGAACCCGGATGGCTCGCAGCCCACCTCGCCGGCAACCTGCGTTGGCAAGTGTGCCGAGACGCTGTACGCCAACCCGGATGCAGTCGGCCCCAACTCGACCAGCGCCCATTTCTTCGAACAGGAACGTGAGCGCAAGACCTACTCGCTGGCATTGCAGTTCAAGCCCGTCGAGCAGATGAACATCGAGTTGAACGCGCTGAAGATCAACGCCAACTTCGATCACATGGCGCAGTCGATGTTCACCCACCAGGGCAATACCTGGAACAGCCTGAAGACGCTCACCGACATCACCGTCAAGGATGGCCTGATCACCAGCGCCAGCCACAAGAACGGCCTGGTCGTGTTCGACCTGCAGAACCGCCGCGCACAGGTGGACTCGGCAACCTACGACATCAAGGTGGACTGGAACGACGAGCGCTGGTTCGCCTCCACCCACATCGGCCGCACCAAGGCCGATGGCGGCCCGAAGCAGGTGTTTGGTGAGTTCCTCGCACGCACCGACTACACCTGGTCGATCGCCGATGCACCGGGCAAGCCGGGCAGCGTCGAATTCACCGGCGCCAATCCCTTCCTGAATCCCGACCAGTTCCAGATGGATGGCGGCTGGGGCGCGGACCCGACCCAGCCGACCTGGAACACCGGCTGGGGCGGCAACCTGGTCGAGAAGCCGACCACCGACAAGGAAACCTATGGCCAGGTCGACTTCGGCATCAAGCTGGATTCGCCGGTCTACCTGCTGCGCTTCGGCTACAAGCAGCGCAAGCATGAGACCACCCAGATACAGCGCGGCATCGGCCTGGCATCGGTCGCTGGCTACGGCGATGCCAAGGCATCGGATTTCGATCCGCGCGTGCTGCCGGACAACTACCTGAAGGGTTTCAGCGGCTACGGCGACCTCGGCGAACGCTTCACCATCGACGGCTGGAAGCTGGCCGACTACATCACCAGCGGCAAGTGGCTGGCACCGTGGCAGACCATGCCGGTGGTGTCGCCGTTCAGTGCCGAGGAATTCGCCCGCAACAACTGGTCGATCAATGAAGACATCGGTGCCGCTTACCTGCAGGCCGACTTCAGCTTTGATCGCGTGCGCGGCAACATCGGCGTGCGCTATGTCCGCACCGACCTGGAATCAGGCAGCTACGCCTGCAATACCGGCCTGGCCGGCTGCACCCAGGCCAGCTGGTCCGCCGAGAAGCTGGCCGCGTCCTATGACCACGTGGTGAAGAAGAACAAGTACAACAACCTGCTGCCCAACTTGAACGTCGCCTTCGACGCCACCGACAGTCTGGTGCTGCGCGCCTCCGTCGCCAAGACCATGGCACGCCCGAACTACACCGATGTGTCGTCCTACCTGTGGCTGTCCGATACCGCACTGACCGGTGGTGGCGGCAACCCCAGCCTGAAGCCCTACCTGTCGACCAACGTGGACTTCTCGGCGGAGTGGTACTTCTCGGAGAACGCGATCCTTGCCGGCTCGATCTTCTACCGTGATGTCTCCGACTACATCCTCACCGAGTCGACGCCGGAAATCCATTGGAACCAGAACCAGAACAAGAACGACACCTATCTGGTTGACCGTCCACGCAACGCCGGTGACGCCAAGATCAAGGGCTACTCCGTCGCCTGGCAGCAGAACTTCGGTGCGGGTTTTGGCGTCATCGCCAACTACACCTACTCCGATGGCGAAGCCACCGGCGGCCGCCCGCTGCCGTTCAATTCCAAGAACCAGTTCAACATCAGCCCGTTCTTCGAGAACGACACCTGGACCGCACGCGTCACCTACGGCTGGCGTGACAAGTACTTCACCCAGGTCAGCGCAGGCCGTGAGCTGTGGACCATGGATTACGCCTCGTTGGACGCATCGGTGGCCTTCAAGATCACCGAGAACCTGTCGGTCGGCCTGGATGCGATGAACCTGCTGGATGAGGAATACCACTCGTACTCCGGCGTGGAGCAGCTCACCCGCGGCGCTTACCTGAGCGGCCGTCGTTACAACGCTTCGCTGCGCTTCAACTTCTAAACCACTGAAGCCGCATCAGTAATTCCGTTGTTTTTCTCCTCCAACGGGCTTGGGTTTTCCAAGCCCGTTTTTTTTTCGCTCCAGGGCGGCAAGTGAACGCCATCAACGCAACCGCTGGTGGTACTTCCGGGATTGGAAGCAGCCAACGATATCGGCAAAAATCACCTGTCGATTCCGGGCACCACGCCAGCAGCGGCCACCACAGCGCGCCCACCTTGATCAAGAGGATCCACGATGACCCGACCCCGACTCTGCAGCACCCACGCATTGCACGCCGCGCTCCTGATCGCCCTTGCCTCAGCCAGCGGCCACATCATGGCCACACCTGGCGCCGCTGCATCCACGCAGCAGTTGCCGGTGGAAGTCACGGGCGCCAGCATCATTCCGCGCCCGGTGTCGGTGTTGCCGGGCAATGGTCGCTTCGTGGTCGATGCCTCCACCCGCGTGATCGCCACTGACGGTGCCAGCGAAGTCGCTGCACAGTTCACCCAACTGCTGGGTCGCACCACGCCACTGCAGCTCAAGCCCAGCGGCGATGGCCAGCCCAAAGGGGCGATCCAGTTCCGCATCAACAAACCTGCAGCTAATACCGCATCGCCGGAAAGCTATTCGCTGCGCATCAACGGCGATGGTGTGCTGGTCGAAGCCGGTGATGCGCGCGGTCTGTTCTATGGCGCCATGTCGCTATGGCAGCTGCTTTCCGGCGCACCCGCAAACAGCATCACCCTGCCGGCAATGCAGGTAGAGGATGCGCCGCGCTTCAGCTGGCGCGGCTTCATGCTCGACTCGGCGCGACACTTCCAGAGCATCGACGACATCAAGCTGATCCTCGATGCGATGGCCACGCACAAACTCAACACCTTCCACTGGCACCTCACCGATGACCAGGGCTGGCGCATGGAGATCAAGCGCTACCCGAAACTGCCCGAAGTGGGCAGCTGTCGCGCGGCGGCGGGCGAAGCCGGCATCGGACCCGATGGCAAGCCGCATCTGTACTGCGGCTACTACACGCAGGAGCAGATCCGTGACGTGGTGGCCTATGCCGCCGCACGCCACATCACGGTTGTGCCCGAGATCGACGTGCCGGGCCACGCCCAGGCCGCGGTTGCCGCCTATCCGGAACACGGCGTGGTCGATGGTCCGACCCAACCGTCGGCCAATTGGGGCGTGAACCCCTACCTGTTCAACCCGCGCGAGGAAACCCTGCAGTTCCTGGAAAACATCCTCGCCGAAGTGCTGGAGATGTTCCCCGGCCAGTACATCCACATCGGCGGCGACGAGGCGGTGAAGTACCAGTGGCAGGATTCGCCGCAGGTGCAGGCCTATATCCGCGAGCTGGGCCTGAAGGACGAAGAAGCACTGCAATCGCACATGCTCAAGCGGCTGGAAAAGTACCTGGAAGACCACGACCGCAAACTGATCGGCTGGGACGAGATCATCGAAGGCGGTCTGCCGCCGCAGGCCACGGTGATGTCCTGGCGCGGCATCGAAGGCGGCATCGAGGCGGCCACCCACGGCCACGACGTGGTGATGACGCCGGGCAATACCTTGTACCTGGATTTCCTGCAGACCAATCTGCCGGAAGAACCGACCGGCCGCCCCAAGTTCACCTCGATGCAGCGCGTCTACGCGTTCGACCCGGTGCCGGCCGAGCTGACCCCGGCGCAGCGCAAGCACGTGATCGGCGTGCAGGCCAACATGTGGACCGAGCACACCCGCAACGGCAAGGACCTCAAGCACAACGTGTTCCCGCGACTGGCGGCGCTGTCCGAGATCGCCTGGACGCCGCTGCAGAACAAGAGCTACGACGACTTCCTTGCACGCCTGCCGGCGCAGTTGCAGCGCTACAAGGCATTGGGCATTGATTACGGCCAGACCGCGTTGTCGGTGGCAATGAAGCGTCAGGACGATCGTGCAGCTGAGAAGGTGACGGTCGAGCTTTCCAACCCGCTCAGCTACCGCGACATCCGTTACACCACCGACGGCAGCACGCCGACCGCGCAGTCACCGGCCTATCCCGGCGCGCTGACCTTGCCGGTGCCTACCGTGCTGACCGCGTTGACCTTCTTCAACGGCAAGCCGGTGGCCGACAAGCCCAGCCAATGGAACTTCGATGCGCAATCACTGCTGACCCGCACCGACAAGACCCTGGCGCAATGCCCGCAGGGCGGCCGCCTGCTGCTGCGTCTGGTCGATGACAACCCGCTGCACGGTGAGCGTGACAACTTCGACGTCACCATCTTCAACCCGTGCTGGTTGTGGGAAGACGCGCAGTTGCAGGACATCGCCTCGGTCAAGGTGCGTGCCGGTCGCATTCCCTACAACTTCGGCCTGCTGCGCCCCGAGGAAGCCAAACGCGGCTTCCGCAAGCCGGTGAGCCAGTACGGCGAGTTTGAAGTGCGTGCCGGCTGCGAAGGACGCGTGCTGGCCACCGTGCCGCTGCCGCAACAGCCGGGCAAGGATGGCTTCATTGAACTGGAAGCGCCGCTGCAAGCTGGTGCCGGGCAGATCACCGACCTGTGCATGACCTTCAGCGGCGATACCCGTCCGCAGATGTGGGTGCTGGACCAGGTGCGTCTGCAGCCGAAGCAGTAAGGCCCCGGGGAGCAATCACCGGGAAGGCGCGGTGCGGTACGTGAGTCCTCTCCACCCACGTCCCGCACCGCACCGACTTTGCAAAATCACCGGCGACTTGGCAGCGCCTGTGATGGCGCAAACGTAGCAGCCCAAGGGCCGCCTGCGGAAGTGCCATAAGGGCGGAAATAGCTGATTTATCTAAAGAATTAAGTTGCAGCCGCAACCAGGACAGGTTGCGGCGGCGGCCCGCGGCCGACTATCGACTCAACGCCCTTGCAGCCTCAGCAGTAAATCCCGCAACGGTGTCAGCACCGTCAGCATGCCGATCAGTACACCGCTGGCATTGGCCAGGGCGTCCATCGGATCGGCCATGCGCGTGGCAGTCAGCGCGCCCTGCGCCCATTCAATGCCAACGCCCATCGCAACCAAACCTGCTGCCACCCAGCACAGCGCGCGGCGACTGCCGAACAGCTGCACCGCACTGGCAGACAGGATGAAGTAGGCCAACAGGTGCTCGACCTTGTCACTGTTCTGCGGCAGGTTCAGTTCTGGCGGCGGGATCAGGCACACCACGATCACCGTCAGCACCGCCGCACACCACAGGCCCAACCAGAACCCCTGCCGACGCAGTGGTTTCAGCGTCGTGCTTACAGCCGCCACGTCAGGTCGCCGAGCAGGAAGGCCGCCGACATGTCGACGTCGCGGCTGAAGCCCATCACCTGGAAGCGCTCGCCCATCTCGGTTGGCAAGGTCAGCCGCTTGAGCTGGTCGCGCAGGCGCAACTGGCCGACTTCATCGGTGCGCTCCTCGGCCTGCAGCAGCAGATCGGTGATGCCGTTGCCGAGCAGGAAGTTGGCCTGGTTGCTGTAACCGGCCAGATCGAAACCGGCGTTGGTACCGGCTTCGGCCAGCGCGGTGAAATCCACCGATGCGGTGATGTCCTGCAGGCCCGGCCACAGGAACACGTCGTTGTGCACGCGGTGACGGTAGAACGCACGCATCGTGCCGTCCGTGCGGTCGTGCTGGTAGAACTCGCTGCGCGAGTAGCCGTAGTCGACGAACAGCATCGCACCACGCTGCATGCCACCGGCCACGGCCTGGATCCAGTACGGCAGCTGCGGCAGCACCTCTGAACGGTAACCGTGCGCGAACGGACGCTCCAGATAGCGTTCCACATGCCGCACCGCGCCCAGCATCAGCTGGTCGGCCGGTTGCGCGCCGCGCACGAAGCGGCCTTCGCCGTCGAGCTCGACAGTCTCTTCATAGATCTCGCCTTCGTCGGCGAGGAAACGCGGCGTCGGCAGCGCATCGATCACTTCGTTGGCGAACAGCACGCCGTCCCAATCATCGTCGAACGGCCGGTCCAGCCACTCCACCAACGCGAACACCGGCGGAATCAGTGCGCGTTCCAGACGCTCGCGTTGGCGCTCGCGCAGGTCGGCGCTGGGCTCGAGGATGGCGTAGCGCTCGGGCAGCGCGTCCAGTTCCAGCAGGCGCTTGAGCATGATTTCGGCAAATGCGCCGCTGCCGCCGCCCAGTTCCAGCATGCGTGCCTGCGGGCCGAGCTGCTTCAGCACCGGCGCCACCGCATTGGCGGTGGTGGCGGCAAACAGCGAGCCGATCTCCGGAGAGGTGACGAAGTCACCGGCCGCACCGAATTTGCTTGCCCCGGCGCTGTAATAGCCCCAACCCGGCGCATACAGTGCCAGCTCCATGAAGCGTGAGAACGGCACCGCACCGCCTTGGGCGAGGATATCCGCACGCAGGTGCGCGGCCAGCTGCTCGCTGTGGGCGAGCGCATCTGAATCGGGGGTTGGCAGGTCGGAATGCATGATGCGGCGGTTTGCGAGGACAATGCACAGGATAGCTGAGTAAGGAAACCCCAGATGACAGAATCCCAACGGGTGGCCCTGGTCACCGGCAGCGCGCGCCGCATTGGCGCCGGCATTGCCCGTCACCTGCACGCCCATGGCTACCGCATCGCCCTGCATGCGCACCAGTCCAGCGAGGAGCTGCAGTCCCTGGCCTTCGACCTGGAGAGCGAGCGCGCCGGCAGCGTATTGGCGCTGGAGGCTGATCTGCGCGCCGTGGCCACCCTGCCCGACCTGGTCGAACAGGCGGTCAGCCACTTCGGCCGGCTGGATGCACTGGTCAACAACGCCTCCAACTTCTTCCCTACCCCGTTCGGGCAGGTACAGCCGGAGCAATGGGATGAATTGTTCGCGGTGAATACGCGCGCACCGTTCTTCCTTGCACAGGCCGCCGCGCCGCACCTGATCAAGCAGCGTGGAGCCATCGTCAACCTGACCGACCTGCACGCCACCCAGCCGCTGCGCGAGCACCCGGCCTACAGCTCGGCCAAGGCCGCGCTGGAGATGGTGACCCGCTCGCTGGCACTGGAACTGGCTCCGCATGTACGCGTGAATGCCATTGCCCCCGGTGCCATCCTCTGGCCCGAACAGGGCAAGAGCGAAGCGGCCAAGCAGAAGCTGATGGAGCGCACCCCGCTGGACCGCCTCGGCACCCCGCACGAGATCGCCTCGGCGGTACGCTGGCTGCTGGACGACGCCGGCTACATCACCGGCCAGACCCTGCGCCTGGACGGCGGCCGCCTGCTGACCTAGTGCCGCACACCTGTAGTGCCGAGCCATGCTCGGCAGTGGCTCTACCAGCGAACAGCTGCCCTCACCCCAACCCCTCTCCCGCACGCGGGAGAGGGGCTCAGGAAGCCTTCGCCGCGCACCTGTAGTGCCGAGCCATGCTCGGCAGTGGCTCTACCAGCGAACAGCTGCCCTCACCCCAACCCCTCTCCCGCACGCGGAGAGGGGCTCAGCAAGCCTTCGCCACGCACCTGTAGTGCCGAGCCATGCTCGGCAGTGGCTTTACCAGCGAACAGCTGCCCTCACCCCAACCCCTCTCCCGCACGCGGGAGAGGGGCTCAGGAAGCCTTCGCCGCGCACCTGTAGTGCCGAGCCATGCTCGGCAGGGGCTTTACCAGCGAACAGCGGCCCTCACCCCAACCCCTCTCCCGCACACGGGAGAGGGGCTCAGGAAGCCTTCACCGCACACCTGTAGTGCCGAGCCATGCTCGGCAGGGGCTTTACCAGCGAACAGCTGCCCTCACCCCAACCCCTCTCCCGCACGCGGGAGAGGGGCTCAGCAAGCCTTCGCCACGCACCTGTAGTGCCGAGCCATGCTCGGCAGGGGCTTTACTGACTAGGCCAATGCCGAGCATGGCTC
>NZ_JASCOR010000132.1 GCF_029959445.1 Stenotrophomonas sp. PS02298
GTGCCGAGCCATGCTCGGCAGGGGCATTGCCGGTGAAGCTCGTGCCGAGCATGGCTCGGCACTACAGCTGCGTTTGCTTACTTCAGCAGGCTCAATACGTTCTGCGGCGACTGGTTGGCCTGCGCCAGCATTGCCGTGCCCGCCTGCTGCAGGATCTGCGTGCGGGTCAGCTCTGCGGTTTCCTTGGCGTAGTCGGCATCGCGGATGCGGCTGCGTGCGGCAGACAGGTTCTCCGAGGAGGTGTTGAGGTTGGCGATGGTCGAGGTGAAGCGGTTCTGCACCGCACCCAGATCCGCACGCGAGGAGTTGATCGACTGCAGCGCAGCGTCGATGGCGTTGAGTGCATTGTCAGCACCGGTAGCCGAGAGCACGTCCAGATCCGCGAAGCCGGTTTCGGCCGCGCCGGCCGCCCAGTCAGTCGTTGTTGCCGCCGTCAGGCCGGTCTGTGCGGTCAACGATGCGCCGCCAGCAATGGTGAACTGGCCCGATGCCGAGGCCAACTGCAGATTGCCGCTGGCATCCAACGAGGCGGTGACGCCGGTGTTGTAGCTCTGGTTGTTGACGGCCTTCACCAGATCGCTGGCGCGCTGTGAGGCGCCACCGGCTGCGCTGAAGCTGATGGTTGCAGTGCCCTTGCTGCCGGTCAGGGTGAAGTTGCCAGCGGTGAAGGTGGCCGGGGTACCACCCACTTCGGTCTGGGCGCCGACCGTGCCGGTGAGACCACCGGAAATGGTGATCGGTGTGGCATTGGTGTTGCTCAGGCCGATATCGGTGCCGCTGACGCTGGCGGTAAGCCCTGCGATGTTGGTGCCGATTGCAGTGTTGACCGCGGTAGCCAAGCCGGCGGCGGTGGTACGCGCCGCGTCCGCTGCCACGTTGATGGTGGTGCCGCCAACCTGGAAGGACAGCGCGGCAGCCGGATCAGCCACACCTGCAAGGCTCAAGGTGCTGGTGCCGGGGGTGGGCGTGCCTGCGACGTAACCACCGTCAGCGGCGACAGCTGCTGCCGAGGCCGGCGTATCCACGCGGTTCCAGTTACCCAGTTCCTTGATGTTGGCGTTGGCGATCTGCGCGATGTTGATCACCTGGCCCTGATCGGCACCCACCTGGAACGCCTGGTTCTGGAAGCTTCCATCCAGCAAGGCAGTGCCGTTGAAGTTGGTCTGCTCGGCGACGCGCTGGATTTCGGCCTTCAGCAGCTGTACTTCGGCGTCCAGTGCGGCGCGGTCGGAAGGCGAGTTGGTCGCATTGCGCGACTGCACCGCCAGCTCACGGATGCGCTGCAGGTTGTTGCTGATTTCGCCGAGGGCGCCTTCAGCGGTCTGCGACAGCGAGATGCCATCGTTCGCGTTGCGGGCGGCCTGGTCCATGCCGCGGATCTGGGTGCTGAAACGCTCGGAAATCGCCAGGCCGGCGGCGTCGTCCTTGGCGCTGTTGATACGCAGGCCCGAGGACAGGCGCTGGATCGAAGTAGCCAGGCTGGAGCCGCTGGTGTTCAAATTCCGCTGAGCGTTCAGCGACATGATGTTGGTGTTGATGATCTGTGCCATGGGTACGTCTCCGTTGTGCTCGGTGCTTTGCGTTGTGGACTGGCAGATGTGCTGCCGTAGATGTAAATCAGCGAATCATGTTGAACAGCGACATCGACTGCATCTGCGTGAAGATGGTCTGTGCCGCTTGCAGCGCCGCGCCTTCGAGCTTGTACTGCCCGATTGCTTCGGCGTAGTTGAGGTCACGCATCTGCGAGAGCGAGCTCTCGAGCGTGACGGTGTTGGCTTCGCGCAGTGAATCAGCGTTGTCGATTGCAGTGAGCTGAGCGCCACCTGCAGCGCGCGTATCGATCATGCTGTTGGATGCCTGGCGAACATCGCGGATGCTGGCCTGCAATGCGTTCTGCTGGGCTGCCCTTGCCGCCGGGGTGGACGTGTCCATCTGCAGCGTCTGTACCAGCTGGTCGATGCTGCTGAACACGTCGCGGGTTTCAGCGGTAGCGGCGGTGAAGGTGTCGCCCACTGCCGGGGTACCGTCGATGCGCATGCGCAGCCCCTCGAACACGATGTCTTCGCCGCTGGTATGGGTGCCGGTAGCCACCACCGTGTTGCTGGCATCCACCACCTCATAGGTGTCCGTTGCGGTGAAGCGAAGGGTGTAGCTGTCACCGGTCCAACCACCGGAGCTGTCGCGGCCGATGTCGGTGAGCACGGCCTGGCCGGTGTTGCCGGCGGCAGCGCGCCCATCCACCGTGCCGTCGCCGGTACGGATGCGCATGAAGATCTCACTGCCGGGCAGCGCATCCTTCACGAAGGTGCCTGGCGAGACTTCGACCTGGCGCTGGGTCTGGTCGCCGTTGTAGGTCACCGTGCCGTTGCTAAGCGAGAACGGCGCGCTGGCATCGGCCGCGCCACCGAACAGATAACGGCCAGTACCGTCGGTGGTGTTGGCGAGCGCGAGCAACGAGTCCTTGATGGACTTCAGCTCGCTGGCCACAGCCTTGCGGTCCTCGACCGACAGTGCCGGGCTGTTGGCCTGGACAGTCAGGTCCGATACGCGCGTCAACATCTCGCCAGCCTGTGCCAGCACGTTTTCCTGCAGGCCGAGGCGGTTCTGCACGGCGTTGGCGTTCTTGCCCAGTTGTTCAAGTTCGGCCAGCACGCGGTCCATGCCCACCGCGGTACCGGATGCCACCGGATCATCCTTGGCAGTGACGATCTTCTTGCCGGTCGCCAGCTGCTGTTCAAGGTGATTCATCTTGCTCTGCTTGGACAACATCAGCGCAACGGACTGGTCATACATCATGTTGCTGGAGATACGGGTACTCATCAGCCCACCGCCTTCAGGATCGTCTGGAACATGGTGTCGGCGGTGGAGATCAGCTGCGAGGCAGCCTGGTAGGCCTGCTGCAACCGGAGCATGTCTGCCGCTTCTTCATCAAGGTTGACGCCGGAGATCGAATCCCGTGATGCCTTGGCGTTGTCGTTGATCACCTGCTGCGCCTGCAGCGAATAGTCGGCGGCGCGTGCAGCGGAGCCGATCTGCGTGGTCAGCCCGCCCAGTGCACCGTTCAAGGTGATGGTGCCGCCGTTGAACGCCTTGGCGTCCTCGACATCGGCCAAGCGCTTGGCATTGCCGTTGTCACTGGAGCCAGGCGCGGTCTTGGTGACATCGAAACGATCGCCAGCGGCAGGCTTGCCGTCGAGCACGACGTTCCAGCCGTTGGCACTGATGGTCTGACCCGGTGTGTAAGGGTAGGGGCCGGCCCCATCGATGGTGTAGTTGTTGGCATCGACGAAGCTGATCGACGCTGGATTGAGCAGGGCAGGGTCACCCGCATTCACAACATCCAGGTTGCCAAGCTTGCCGGTCCCGGTATTGGTCAGCGCGGCTGCGCCCTTGATCGGGTTGGCGGCAGCGACGCGCGACGGATCAGTGATCGCCACCGAGAGTTCATGGGTTGCGGCAGCGGTGGGCTGCAGCAGGAAACGGTCGTTGGCGGCGGGACTGCCGCCGACAACGAATTGAACGCCATTGACCACGAACGGATCGGCAGCAGTGCCTGTACCTGTCATCGGTACCGCGACGCCACTATCGGCGCGGCTCGCCTGCCACGTGCTGCCGTCAAATTTCAACAGCAGGTTCTGCCCGTCCAGCGCGCTCAGATCACCATAACTTGCGGTAAGGCTGGCGCTGCCAGCGTTACCGCTATGCGCCGAGACCTTCGGAATACCGAGGTTGAAGAAGTCCCCGCCCATGTCGCCATACAGGTCCATGCCTTCGGCGTGGGACTGATTGAAGGACTGCGCCATGCCAACCGCGATCCGGCCCAGCTCCGCTTGTGCCGGGTCCAGTACGGTTTCACGGAATTCCAGCATGCCGCCGATCTGGCCGCCCAACGCCTTGCTGTCCAGGGTGACCGTCATGCCCTGGGTCTTGATCGCAAGGCGCAGGCGTTCGGGCTGATACGGATCAGCGGCGGTGGTGATCTGCGAAGCGGTGGTACCAACGACCATCGCCTGGCCACCGGCGGAGTAGACATTCATCACCCCGCCGTCCTGGATCACCGCGGTGCCGCCGGTGTAGCCAACCAGCTTGGAGATCAGCTGGTCACGCCGGTCCAGCAGATCCGGTGCGGCGGCAGCGGCGTTGCTGCCGATAGCTCCGTTGATCTGCGCGATTTCCGATGCGAGCCGGTTGACCTCGTTCGCGGCGGAGATCAAACCGTTGTTGACCTCGCTGTTCAAACTGTCGAGGCTGCTGTTGAGCTGTTTGAAACGGCTGACCAGGGTGTTGGCGTTGTCCAGTACATCACGCCGGTCAGCGGTGCCGGAGGCATTGGATGCCAGTCCATTGACGGCGTCGAAGAAGTTGGACCACACCCCGCTGACGTTGGTGGCCGGGTCCGAGAACAGGGCATCAACCCGGTCAGCCATGCCGGACAGCTGTTGCAACCGTGCCAGTTCGCCATTGCTGTCGAGCAGACGTGAGATCGCCAACTGGTCGGCAACGCGGCGGATGTCGGTGATCTTGGTGCCGTTGCCGACATCGCCATAGCCCACGTCGCTGGGTTCGCGGGTGGCGAAATCCACTTTCTGCCGGCTGTAGCCGTCAGTCTTGATGTTGGCGACGTTGTGGCTGACGGTGGCCAGCGCCCGTTGGAAGGCGATCAGTGCGCTGGTGCCAGTGGAAAGAACATTAGACATGGACGGCTATCTCAACGACGGGTGATGCCGGCAAAACCGGCGTTGCTGGCAAAGGTCTGGCCCAGTCGCGCACCGGCATCACCGATGGCAGCGACGGCGCGCTCGATGGTGGGACCAGCGGCAATGGCAGCGATCTTGGCGGCGTAGGCCGGATCGGTGGCGTAACCGGCACGCTGCAGGCCCTGGGCGAAGCTGCGTACATCGCTGCCGGCGCTGAGCGCGGCCTGGTAGCGTGGGCTGGTCTTCAGCATGCGCACGTAGTCGCCGAAGCTCTCCGCCATCGAACCATAGGCGCGGAAGCTGGCGGTCTCGTTGCGTCGCTGGCCGTTGACGTATTCGTGGGTACCGGTCGTGGCGCGTTCGCCACTCCAGCCGGTTGCCTTGATGCCGAACAGGTTGTGGCTGCTGTCGCCGTTCTCGCGCTTGATATGACGCTTGCCCCAGCCGGTTTCCAGTGCGGCCTGGGCGACCAGTGCGCGCGGATCGACACCGAGCTCGCGCGCGGCACGTTCGGCGTGAGGCCAGATGCTGGCAACGAAGCCCTCGGGGGTGTGTTTGCCGAGCTTTTCCGCAGCGACGTTGGCCGTGGTGGCATCAACGGCGTCACCACGTTCGGCCGCCGACACCTTGCTCCAGCGGTCATTGCCCATCGCCCAATCGGCAGACAGTTCGGCCGGGGCAGTTCCCGGGTAGGGGTTGGTGTTGTTCAAGGAGGCGTGGAAGCTGCTGCTGTCACGGCCGGCAATCAGATCCAGTGCCTGTGCCTGCGGTGCCATGTAGGTGGACTGGTCATTGATGTTCAGCGAAGACAGTGGGTCCTCGCCGAGTGCCGGCGCTGCATTCAGCGGCAGGCCGGTGGCAGCGGGAGCGGCCAATTGATAGGCACGTGCCGCGGCGGCGGGCTTGATGCTGGCATCGACCGGCACGCTGGCTGCGCCTTCGGCGCCGCCCAGTTGACGCGCGATCATGGCGGAGAGGCCGAGCCCACGACCGCGCGTCATCGCTTCGGCAATGCGCTGGTCGTACATTTCGCGGAACATCTGGTTTTCACCCGGGAACAGCGAATCGCCGAAGCTGGCATCGCGCATGCTCTTGACCAGCATCTGCGCGAACTGGCCTTCCAGCTGGCGTGCAACCTTGTCGATCTTCGCCGGATCATTGGCGATGGCCGGATTGAGTTCCAGCGAGGGTGCGGCGATACGCATGTCAGATCACCTCAAGGTCGGCGGTCAGCGCGCCGGCCTGCTTGAGTGCTTCCAGGATCGCGATCAGGTCGCCCGGTGCCGCGCCAACTTCGTTGACCGCACGAACGATCTCGTCCAGGGTCGCGCCGCCATCAAAGCGGAACATGCGGCTGCCTTCGTTGCTGGCGGTGATTGTGGACTGTGGTGTGGCGACCGTCTGGCCACCGCCAAAGGCGTTGGGTTGGCTGACCTGGGTCGATTCGCTGACGGTCACTGTCAAGGAACCGTGCGAGATCGCTGCCGGGCTGACCCGCACCTGCGAGCCGATCACCACGGTGCCGGTACGCGAGTTGACCACGATGCGTGCCGGCGCGGTGCCTGGCGAAAGCTCGACGTTCTCGATGCGCGCCAGCATGCCGATGCGTGCGCCTGGGTCCGTCGGGGTCTGCACCGAAACAGTGCCGCCATCGATCGCACGCGCAGCACCTTCGCCGAAGGTGGCATTGAGGGCATTGACCATCCGCGAGACGGTGGTGAAGTCGTTCTGGTGCAGGTTCAAGGTGATGTCACCACCACCAGCGAAGACGTCGGGCAGGGCACGTTCAACCGTGGCGCCATTCGGAATGCGACCGGCGCTCGGAATGTTCACCGAGACGCGAGAACCATCCTTGCCCTGCGCACCAAAGCCGCCAACGATCAGATTGCCCTGGGCGATCGCATAGACCTGGCCGTCGATGCCTTTCAACGGGGCCATCAGCAAGGAGCCGCCGCGCAGTGATACGGCATTGCCGATAGAGGACACGGTGATGTCGATGGTCTGGCCGGGCTTGGCGAACGGCGGCAGCTCGGCATGGATGGCAACCGCTGCGACGTTCTTCAGCTGTGGATTCACATTGGACGGAACATTGACGCCCAGTTCGCCGAGCAGATTCTTCAAGCTCTGCACGGTGAAAGGCGCCTGGCTGGTGCGGTCGCCGCTGCCATCCAGGCCAACCACCAGACCGTAACCAACCAGTGCATTGCCGCGCACGCCGCCGACCTGGGCCAGGTCCTTGATCCGCTCGGCATCGGCGGGCAGGGCGGCAGCCAAAGCCAGTGCTGCCAGGGCAAGGGGGCGCATGAAAGAGAAAGTCTTCATCACAGTGCTCAGAACAGCGCAAACGCTGAGTTGAAGAAGCGGCCCAGCCAGCCCATCGCATTGGACTGCGCTACCGCGCCGCGGCCGCCATAGGCGATGCGTGCATCGGCAACCTTGCTGGAGGAAATGGTGTTGTCCGGGTTGATGTCCGCCGCACGCACCACGCCCTGGATCTGCACCAGCTCATCGCCCTGGTTCAACCGCAGGTTCTTCTGGCCTTGCACCACCAGGTTGCCGTTGGGCAGGCGCTGGATCACGGTGACAGTGACGCTGCCTTGCAGGCGATTGCTTTGTGCGCTGTTGCCCTTGCCGGCGAAGTCACGCTCTGACGATGCGGAGGCACCGAGGATGTCCTTGCCGCCCAGTGTCACCGGTGCGCCAAACAGGGTCGGGGTACCAACGTCGATATCGGACTTCTTGCTGATCGCGGTGCTGGCGGTGGTGGTGGCCATGGTGTTCTCCACCAGGGTGATGGTCAGCAGGTCGCCAACATCACGCGCGCGCCTGTCGCCATACAGATTCAAGCCAGGGCCGGCGGCGTAGATCGCGCCAGCCGTTGGCGCTGCGGCCTGCACCACGATGGGCTGGACCGGTGCCATCGGTGCATAGGGCCGCACGTCGCCCGCCAGTGTGCAGCCACCTATCAAGGCGGCGCACAAGGCGATGGAAAGTTGGCGCAGGAGTGGGGTGCTGCTCATGACGGTTTCCCTTGGCGACCAATCAGACGTTGTTGTTGAGGTAGCCGAGCATCGAGTCGGTGGTGGAGATGGCCTTGGCGTTCATTTCGTAGGCGCGCTGGGTTTCGATCATCGACACCAGCTCTTCGACCACGTTGACATTGCTGCCTTCCAGCGCACCCTGCACGACGGTGCCGAGGCCATTGAGGCCGGGCGTGCCGTTCTGCGCCGGGCCCGATGCGGTGGTTTCCAGGTAAAGGTTCTCGCCCTTGGCTTGCAGACCAGCAGGGTTGATGAAGTCGGTAAGCGTCAAGGATCCGATTTCGACTGATGCGGCTTCGCCAGCCATCTTCACGCTGATGGTGCCGTCGGTACCGATGGTCAGCGATTGCGCACCCTCGGGAATCTGGATGCCAGGCTGCACCGGGTAGCCGCTGTTGGTCACCAGCTCGCCCTGCGCATTGATCTGGAAGCTGCCATCGCGCGTATACGCCGAGCTGCCATCGGGCATCATCACTTCGAAGAAGCCACGGCCATTGGCCATCACATCCAGTGCGCGACCGGTCTGCTGTTGGCTGCCCTGTTCGAAATGCTTGGACGTGGCGACAACGCGGACACCGGTACCCAGCTGCAGGCCGGTTGGCAGCTGCGTCTGCGCCGAGGACGAACCACCGGGCTGACGTACCTGTTGGTACAACAGGTCCTCGAAGCTGGCGCGGTCGCGTTTGAATCCGGTGGTATTGGTGTTGGCCAGGTTGTTGGAGACAACCGACATGCGTGTCTGTTGTGCATCCAAGCCGGTCTTGGCGACCCACAATGCCTGATTCATGGTGCGATTCCTTGGTGACGGATACCGGCCGATTGGCCCTTGCCTGTGTCAATGCATGGGCTGTGCCAAAACCGGTGTCGGAATGTCGGCGCTGGGTGCCGTGACGTTGCGCTGGCCTGCGGTTGTGGCCGTGCCTGCCGTGTGGCATGGCTGCGCATGCGCCTGCACGTCGCGTGCAGGTTGAAAAGGAAGAAGCGTGGGTTGGACGACGTCGCGGCAGAAATGGGTAGACCACCATTTCCTGTACTGGCCCACGCGAAGGCGAGGGCACACGCAAGGCATGCGCGCTGGCGTTGTTCTATCAGCCGTTGAGACGCAACAGGCTGTTGGCACTGCGCGCGTTCTCGTCGCCGTGCTTGATGACCTTTACCTGCATTTCAAACTGGCGCTGCAGCTGGATCATCTGCACGAGTGCGCCGGCCGCATCGACATTGCTGGATTCCAGCATGCCGCTATCCAGGGCCTTGCCTTGGCGTTGGGCAAATGGCTGTTGCGGATCGGTGTTGCGCATCAGTCCGTCGAGACGCCGTTCAAGCCGTTCATTCGGTGCATCAACCACGCGTAGGCGGCCGATCATCGCCATCGTCTGTGGACCTTCGCCCAGCGGGATGATCGACAAGGTGCCGTCGTGACCTATCTCCATCGCCTGGTGCGGCGGCACCGCGATCGGATTGCCATTGTCATCGAGAACCGCATTGCCTTCAGCGGTCACCAGCTGGCCGTTCGGCGTCAACGACAAGGCGCCGCTGCGGGTATAGGCCTCGCTGCCATCGCTGGACTGCACCGCCAGCCAGCTGCCCGGCTGCAGGGAAAGGTCCAGCGAATTGCCGGTGATCTGCTGCGCGCCGACGCGGCGATTGAAACCCGCGTCGACATGCACGGCATCCACCCGCGACGGAAACCCCGGCCCCTGGATGCGGAACGCCTCGGTATTGGCCAGCGCTTCCTTGAAGCCCGGGGTGTCCGAGTTGGCCAGGTTGTGCGACACGGTGGCCTGTGCCTGCAGCGAGGCACGGGCGCCGGTCATGGCAACGTAGAGGGCTTTGTCCATAGGGCGGGGATTCGCAGGTTGGTAGTCGGGGGTGGAAAGTGGAAGCAGGCTTGGGGCAGCGATTGGCGAAGCGGAGCAAACCACTCGCCTTTCCGTCAACAAGCAACATCATGGAAAGACAACAGCGGAGTCGGGCCGTGAATCGGCAAACTGCTGGCCAATCCCCGATCCCGACTTGCCAATCCCAGCGTCAGCGGATGTTGATGATGGCCTGGGTGACCTGGTCCTGCGTCGAAAGCATCTGCGAGTTGGCCTGGAAGTTGCGCTGCGCAACGATCATGTTGACCAGCTGCTCGGTGAGGTCCACCGTTGAGGCTTCCAGTGCGCCGGCCTGGACCTGGCCGAAATCCGAAGAGTCAGGCGCGCCGACGCGCGGGTTGCCCGAAGAGAAGGTCTCCACCCACAGGCTGTTGCCCTGGTTCTGCAAGCCTTGCGGATTGTTGAAGGTGGTCAATGCCACCTGGCCCAACGGCTTGTCGTCGCCATTGGAGTACCGCGCATAGACAACGCCCTGCTCGGAGATGCTGATCTCATTGAGCTTGCCGGCAGCATAGCCATCCTGGCGGGTATCGCGTACCGCGAATTTTTCGCCGTACTGGGTTGAGCCTGCGACATTCAAGGTCAGGTTGACCACGCCGGCGCCGGTGCTTGGCGTGAACGGTGCCAAGGTGATGTCGCCATTGGCCGGGCTGATCAACGCGCCGGCGTTGGAGAACTGCAGCAGGGTCGGTGCGCCAGCAGGCTGGCCATCCACATAGTTGTGTACCTGCCACTCATTGGCGGTACCGGTCTTCACGAAGTACGAGGTCTGGGTATGGCTGACGCCCAGCGAGTCGTACACGGTGATGCCACCGGTGGAGTGGTTGTAGGTATTGGAATCGGCCGGATCGAATGGCGTTACCGTCGGTGCCGGCGCATTGCCGGGCAGGGTGAACGCCATGTTGACCAGGGTGCTCTGCTTGGGCGGGCTGTCGGTATTGAGCAACTGCAGGTCGGTCAGCTGGCCATCAAAGCGGGTGCCGTCAGCGTTCGGTGCAAATACCTGCAGGCGTGCGCCCTGTGGATTCACCACATAGCCGTTGTTGTCGGTCTGGAAGTTGCCTGCGCGCGAGTACACGCGCGCGCCGTTCATGTTCAGGGTGAAGAAGCCTTCGCCGGCCACGGCAAGGTCCAGGCTGCGCCCGGTCTGGCTGATATTGCCCTGCGAGAACTGCTGCGCCACATTGCTCAGGCGTGCGCCGGAACCCATCGCGTTGCGTGACAGGCCATAGCTGGTGGCGTTGAACAGGTCCGCGAACTCGGCGCGGGATTCCTTGAAGCCGGTGGTGTTGACGTTGGCGACGTTGTTGGCGGTGACATTCAGGTCGGCGTTGGCCGCGTTGATGCCCGACAAAGAGACATTGAAGCCCATGGCGATACTCCTGGGAAATCGAAGAGGGGGCTCAGCTGACGCGGAGCACGTAGTCGAGCGGGGCAGTGCCCAGCCCCTTGAGGTTCAGGTACAAGCCATCGGACCCCACCGTCACGCTTTCAACTTCAGCCTCGACGTAGGTGGCGAGCTTGGTTTGTTCACCGGCGCTATCGGTGTGGTTGGCGGTAATCGTGTAGCTGCCAGCCGGCATGCGCTGGCCATCGGCATTGGTGCCATCCCATTGGAAGGCAACCTCGCCAGCAGCGTTGGCCGGTACGGTCAGCTGATTGACCTTCAGGCCATTCGCATCGGTGATGTCGACGGTGACCGTACCGGCCGACGGCGCCGCAACCGTGCCGCTGGTGCCGCCCTCGGCCTCCAGTGAGACCTTGGTGGAGGGCACCATCACGTCATGCCCGACCAGCGCCGCGCCGCGCAGTACCTGGTCGCTTGCCATGGATTCCTGGAAGCCCTTCACCGAAGTGTTCAGATCACTGATGCCCTGCACCGTGGACAGCTGCGCCATCTGCGCGACCATCTGGCTGTTGTCCATGGGTTTGGTGGGATCCTGGTGCTGCAGCTGGGTAGTCATCAGCTTCAGGAAGTCGGCTTGATCCAGCGAGCCCTTGTTCTTGCTGGTGGCCGTGGTGTTCGGCGCAGTGAGGCCGAGCGACGTGTAGAGATCGGAGTTGACGCTGGTGCTCATGTCGGCAGATTCCTGGGGGAGTGGGCTCAACGGCCCATCGTCAGCGTGGCCAGGGCAAGTTCCTTGGCGGTGCTGAGCATTTCCACGCCGGCCTGGTAATTGCGCGAGGTGGAGATGAGGTTGACCATCTGCGCGACCGGGTCGACGTCGGGCGAATACACATAGCCTTCGCCATCGGCAAGCGGATGGTTGGGTTCGTAGCGTTTGATCGGCGGCGCATCGCTCTGTGCGATCTCCTTGACCTGCACGCCGGTCAGGTTTGGATCATTGCGGCTGGTAACGGCCTGGAAGATCGGTTCCAGCGGCTTGTAGACCGCCTGTGGCGACCCCGCGATCGAATCGGCATTGGACAGGTTGGAGGCAATGGTGCTCATGCGCACCGACTGCGCCTGCAGCGCCGAGCCGGCAATATCAAAAATGGGCAGGTTGCTCATGGCGTGCTTCCTTACTGGCCAGTGATGGCGGTGAGCATGGTCTTCACCTTGGACTCGACGAAGCTCAGCGACGCGCGGTATTCCAATGCGGCGCGGCCATAGGCGGCGCGCTCGGTATCCGGGTCGACGGTGTTGCCGTCGAGGCTGGGCTGGGCACCTTCGCGCAGGATCTGGAACGGGTTGAGCCCGTTGGCGCCGCCGATGGCGTAGTGCTGCTCGGCCGTGGTGGTCAGCAGGCCATTGCCGCTGGTCGCGCCTTGGGCATTGCGCAGGGCGGCATCAAAGTCGAGGTCGCGGGCCTTGTAGCCGGGCGTGTCGGCATTGCTCAGGTTGCTGGCGATCAGCTTCATGCGCTGCTCGCGCAGCGGCATCGCCTGGGCGTGGATGCCGAGATAGTTGGAAAACAGGTTGGCCATGTGGAACCTCCCACGGAACGTTGCCGGGGAAGCTGCAAAACCTGTGCCAGAAAGCCCTGTAGTGGGGGGGGGGGGGGGGGGGGGGGGGGGGGGGGGGGGGGAGCTGAGGGCCGGGGGCGGGGCGCCGCGGCGGCGGGCGGCGGGAGG
>NZ_JASCOR010000133.1 GCF_029959445.1 Stenotrophomonas sp. PS02298
GGCTTACGCCGCTCCTACAGATGTCATGCGGCCTGCGGCTTGCCGGTAAGGCCTCTGCCGAGCATGGCTCGGCACCACCGGTTACGGTTTGCCGTTTGCCCGGTCGGCGACCCATGCAAAAAAAAACGGCGCCGAGGCGCCGTTTTTTCTTAGAGGCCGTAGCCGAATTGCTGCTTGAACTGGTCGTTGAACTCGGCGAAGTCGAAGCGCTGGTTCTGCGTGCCCGGGTGTTCCACCTTCAGCGCGCCCATCAGGTTGCTCATGCGGCCGACGGTCAGCCAGTCCATGCCCTTCTCGATGCCGAAGATCAGGCCGGCGCGGAAGGCGTCGCCACAGCCGGTCGGGTCGACCACGCGGCGCTCGTGCGCCGGCGGGATGTCGAAGCTCTTTTCCGGGGTGTGGATGATGGCGCCGCGCGGGCCCTGGGTGGTGATGTAGGCCTTGGTCCGGGCGACGATGTCGGTCTCGCTCCAGCCGGTGCGCTGCTGCAGCAGGTTGGACTCGTAGTCGTTGACCACCACGTAGTCGGCCTGCTCGATGAACTCGCGCAGTTCCGGGCCGTTGAACAGCGGCAGCGCCTGGCCCGGGTCGAAGATGAAGGGAATGCCGCATTCCACGAACTCGGCGGCGTTCTGGATCATGCCTTCGCGGCCGTCCGGGGCAACGATGCCGAAGGTGACGCCCGGCACGTCGCGCACATGGTTCTCGTGCGAACGCATCATCGCGCCCGGGTGGAAGGCGGTGATCTGGTTGTTGTCGTGGTCGGTGGTGATGAAGCACTGCGGGGTGAACATGTCTTCCAGCACCCGTACCTGGCTCAGGTCGATGCCCATGCGCTCGAAGTGCTCACGGTAGGGGCCGAAGTCCTGGCCCACGGTACCCATCGGGATCGGGCTGCCGCCCAGCAGCTTCAGGTTGTAGGCGATGTTGCCGGCGCAGCCACCCAGCTCGCGGCGCATGCGCGGCACCAGGAACGACACATTCAGGATGTGCACCTTGTCCGGCAGGATGTGGTTCTTGAACTGGTCCGGGAACACCATGATGGTGTCAAAGGCAAGGGAACCACAGATCAAAGCGGACATTGCGAACAGGCCTATACGTAAAAGGAAAAAGCCGCCGCGCACGCGCAGTCGACCCGGCGCGACTGCGCGCCAAAGTGCGTAAGGTTACCGGCTGCGGCGGTCCACGGCCACAAGCAAGGATGTACCGCAGCTGCCCGAAGTGGTCGAAAGCCCAGAATTCCCTAGGATTTTCCTTGCTCGGGCGGGGGTGGGTTGATAGGCTAACTGCCCTCATTTTCTGCCCATTTTTTCGCCAACCGGCGTGGGCGCGACACCCCTCAGGATCACTTCCCAGATGTTCAAGAAGCTGCGTGGCATGTTCTCCAATGACCTGTCCATTGACCTGGGCACGGCCAACACCCTTATCTATGTGCGCGGCCAGGGCATTGTGCTGAACGAGCCGTCGGTCGTGGCCGTGCGTCAGGACCGTGCTATCGGTGGCACCCGCTCGGTGGCTGCCGTCGGCGCCGAGGCCAAGCAGATGCTCGGCCGTACCCCGGGCCATATCACCACCATCCGCCCGATGAAGGACGGCGTCATCGCTGACTTCACCTACACCGAGGCGATGCTCAAGCACTTCATCAAGAAGGTGCACAAGTCGCGCGTGCTGCGCCCCAGCCCGCGCGTGCTGGTCTGCGTGCCGGCCGGCTCCACCCAGGTGGAGCGCCGCGCCATCAAGGAATCGGCCGAGGAGGCCGGTGCACGTGATGTGTTCCTGATCGAAGAGCCGATGGCTGCTGCGATCGGTGCCGGCATGCCGGTCACCGAGGCGCGCGGTTCGATGGTCATCGATATCGGCGGTGGCACGACCGAAGTTGCGGTCATCTCGCTGAACGGCATTGTCTATTCGGCCTCGGTGCGTATCGGTGGCGACCGTTTCGACGAA
Organism: Stenotrophomonas sp. PS02298; assembly: GCF_029959445.1. GTDB lineage: Bacteria > Pseudomonadota > Gammaproteobacteria > Xanthomonadales > Xanthomonadaceae > Stenotrophomonas. The sequence continues at coordinate 1,948 of NZ_JASCOR010000133.1, forward strand.
TCCATCACCAATTACGTGCGCCGCAACCACGGCATGCTGATCGGTGAAGCCACCGCCGAGCGCATCAAGGTGGAGCTGGGCTGCGCCTACCCGCAGGCGGAAGTGATCGAGATGGAAATCTCCGGCCGCAACCTCGCCGAGGGCGTGCCGAAGATGATCAAGATCAGCTCCAACGAAGTGTTGGAAGCCCTGCACGAGCCGCTGTCGGGCATCGTCTCGGCGGTCAAGCTGGCCCTGGAGCAGACCCCGCCGGAATTGTGCGCCGACGTCGCCGAGCGCGGCATCGTGCTGACCGGTGGCGGCGCCCTGCTGCGTGACCTGGACCGCCTGATCTCCGAAGAAACCGGCCTGCACGTGCAGGTGGCCGACGATCCGTTGACCTGCGTGGCCCGCGGTGGCGGTCGTGCGCTGGAGCTGGTGGACATGCACGGCAACGAGTTCTTTGCGCCGGAGTGATCCGCAGGGAACAGGGGCTGGGGAATCGGTAACGGGGGGCAGGGTGCCCTGCAGCGCGTTCCACTCTCCAGCATCCATTTCCCGGAACCATCGGCGTGACGCCAGTCGCGCCGTTTCCATACCTGATTCTTCCTTTCCCATTCCCAGCCTTCTGTCGTGCCCCCTTACGCCGGTCCTCCCGTAGCCTCCCGTCAGGGGGATGCCAGTAGCACGCTGCGTCTGCTGGCGTACCTGGCCTTGGCCATCACCTTGATCGTGCTCGACGACCAGGGGGGCTGGATGTCGCGTCTGCGCGCCCAGGCCAATGTGCTGGTGCAGCCGATCTGGGCCCTGGCCGGTGTGCCGGGCCGGGTAGGGGCGTCGGTCAAGGACAACGCGGCCAGCCATAACCAGCTGGTCAGCGAAAACCGCGAGCTGCGCAACCAGCTGCTGATCGCCAACGCGCGCCTGACCCGCCTGCAGACTGCGGCGCTGGACAACGCACAGCTGCGCGAGCTGCTCAACGTGGCCGAGCGCAATGGCCTGGACGTGCAACTGGCGCCCATCCTCGATATCGACCTGGATCCGGTCAAACAGCGCCTGGTGCTGGATTCGGGCAGCCGCGCCGGCGTGCATGTCGGCCAGGCAGTGATCGATGCCGGTGGCCTGATGGGCCAGGTGATCGCGGTGACGCCCGCGCATTCGACGGTGCTGTTGCTGACCGATCCGGACCATGCGGTACCGGTGGCGGTGGCACGCAATGGCGTGCGGCTGATTGTCTACGGCCGTGGCGACCGACTGGAACTGCGTGATATTCCGCTCAGCGCGGGCGTGGAAGTGGGCGATGAGATCGTCACTTCCGGTCTGGGTGGGCGTTTCCCGGCCGGCTTCCCGGTCGGAAAGATCCTGAAGCTGCGTCCCGACGACACCCATGCCTTCCTGGTCGGCGAGTTGGAGCCAGCGGCCAAGCTGGACCGTGGCCGCAACGTGCTGCTGCTGCGTTCGGTACCGGCGCTGCCGCAACTGCCGGACAGCACTGCCATCGAATCGGCGCCGGAAGCCGCGGTTGCGGGCGGTCCATCCGCCGCCCCGGTCAACCGCATGGGCGCGCCGGCTGCCGTTGTTCCCGCCAGCGGCAACGCCAGCACCCCTCCGGCTGCGGCGGCCACGCAGGCCCCGGCCAGCACGCCAGCGACCGAGCCGGCAGCTGCAGGCCAGGCACCCGTCCCGGCGACAACGCCAGCCAGCGAATCCGCAAGCCCGGCAACACCAGTGACCACTGACAACCCGACCCCGCCGCAGGTGCGCCCATGAGTCGCCTGCGCACCAAGGGCTGGGTGATGCCGGTCAGTTTCGTGCTGGCCTTGCTGCTGGCGCTGATTCCGCTGCCTGAACTGCTGTTGCCGGCGCGGCCGTATTGGCTGGCGCTGGTGCTGGCTTACTGGGTGATCGAAACCCCGGACAAGGTTGGATTGGGCTTCGCCTTCTGCATTGGCCTGCTGGCCGATGTGATGTTTGGCGGCATTCTGGGTGAGCAGGCGCTGCGGCTGGTGGTGATGGCCTTCATCCTGCAGCGCTTCCGTGCGCGTATCCGGTTCTTCCCGCTGTCGCAGCAGGCCCTGGCGATGGGCGGGCTGCTGTTCAACGACCGCGTGATCGATGCAGCCATCCACCTGCTGGTGGGTGAGCCGATGCTGCCGTGGAGCTACTGGGTGGCACCGCTGCTGGGCATGGCCTTGTGGCTACCGCTGTATGTGCTGCTGGATGCGGTGCGGCTGGGCAAGCGCGGGCGCTGACGATGGCGCCGCGCCGCCAGCACAAGAACACGCATGCGGAGGCCGAGCAGTTCCGGCGGCGTGCCGCGATCGGCTTCCTGGGTGTGCTGCTGACCCTGGGTTTCCTCGCCGGCTGGTACTTCAAGCTGCAGGTGCTGGACCACGACATCTACGCCACCCGCTCCGAGGCCAACCGCATCAAGGCGCGGCCGGTGGTGCCGGGGCGTGGCCTGATCTACGACCGCAACGGTCGCCTGCTGGCCGAGAACGTGCCGGCCTTCCGCCTGGATGTGACCGCCGACAAGGTCGCGGACATGGACGCTACCCTTGCCGGGCTGCAGAAGATCTTCTCGCTCAGCGAGGAGGACATCGAGCGCTTCAAGCAATCGCGCAAGGCGCGCCGTGGCTTCATGCCGGTGACGTTGAAGCTGCGTGTCAGCGACGACGAGATGGCACGCTTCGCCGTGGACCGCTGGCGCTACCCGGGCGTCGAGCTCGAGCCCTATCTGACCCGGCGCTATCCGTATGGCGATCTGTTCGGCCACATCATCGGCTACGTCGGCCGTGTCGATGACAAGGACCTGGAAGAACTGGGCGAGGGCAATGCTGCGCTGACCCACATCGGCAAGTCCGGGCTGGAGCGCTTCTACGAGACCCAGCTGCGCGGCAAGATCGGCTACGAGCAGGTCGAGACCAATGTGCAGGGCCGTGCGATCCGCACGGTCGGGCGGGTGCCGGCGCAGTCGGGCACCGATCTGCGCCTGTCGATCGATGCCGACCTGCAGCGCGCCATGGTGGCGGCGTTCGGCGAGCAGGAAGGCTCGGCGGTGGCGATCGATCCACGCACCGGCGAAATCCTGGCCATGGTCAGCCTGCCGTCGTTCGATCCCAATCTGTTCGTCAACGGCATTTCCCACGCCGATTTCAAGCTTCTCAACGAGAACCCCTCACGGCCGCAGTTCAACCGACTGGTGCTGGGTGGCGTGGCGCCGGGTTCGACGGTGAAGCCCTTCCTTGGCCTGGCTGGCCTGGACAGTGGTTTGCGCAGGCCCGAAGACAAGATCCTGTCGCGCGGCATGTTCTACCTGCCCGGCGTGAGCCGTGGCTGGGGTGACGCCAACCGTGGCGGCCATGGCTGGACCGACCTGCGCAAATCCATCTCGCAGTCGGTCAACACCTATTACTACCAGCTCGGTATCGACATGGGCATCGAGCGCTATGACGACTACATGGGCAACCGCTACGGCTTCGGCCAACCCACCGGCATCGACCTGGCCGGTGAGATCGGCGGCATCCTGCCGTCACCGGCAGCCAAGCTCAAGGCCAACAAGGAACGCTGGTATCCAGGCGACACGGTCAATGCCAGCATCGGCCAGGGCCTTTGGAAGGTGACCCCGCTGCAACTGGTGCGCGGTGTCGGTGGATTGGCGACCGGGCAGTTGCGCACACCGCACCTGGTGATGGAACAGCGCGCCGGTTTCGACCACGATTGGGCGCCAACGCCGCAGTCGGCGAGCAAGCCGATCAGTCCCAATCCGGCCAACGTGCAGGCGGTGCGCGAGGGCATGATGGGCACCATGCAGCCCGGCGGCAGTGGCTGGCGTGTGGCTGCCGGTGCGCAGTACCTCATGGCTGGCAAGACCGGTACCGCGCAGGTCATCAGCCGCAAGGGCACGGCCGCGTTGAACCCGCGCAGCCTGCCGATGCACCTGCGCCATCGCGCGCTGTTCGTTGGTTTCGCACCGGCCGAAGAACCGGTGATCGCGATTGCCATCGCGGTGGAAGGCGGCGGCTACGGTGGTTCGGCCGCCGCGCCGATCGCACGCAAGGTGTTTGATGCCTGGTTGCTCGGAGTGATGCCCGAAGGCCTGCAGCCGCTGGATGCCGAGCGCGGCACGGTGGCGGTTGGCGTGGCGACCTTTGATACCGAAGATGCCAGCTGGCGCGCGCGCGGCGAGCAGGTTGCGCCGCAGTTCGCCGATCTGCCGATCATGGTTGGTGCTCCGGCACCGCTGCCAGGTACACCGCCGCAGCCTGTGCCCGAGGCGCTGCCCGGTGTTGCGCCGGCAGCTGCGCGTCCGGCGGTGCCGGCGGCAACCTCAGCGGAGGTGGGCCGATGAGGGATTTCCTGCGCTGGGCGTTGGAGATGGGTCAGCGCCTGACCCGTGGCCTGGACTGGCCGTTGCTGTTTGCCTTGCTCGCCTTGATGGTCATTGGCCTGTCGGTGCTGGACAGCGCCGGTGGCAGTGGCCTGGTGATGGCGCAGGGCGCGCGCTTCGCGGTGGGCCTGGTGGCGATGTGGGCGATCTCGCGGGTGTCGATCCTGCGCATCCGCGCGTGGACGCCGATGATCTATGCCTTGTCGATGTTGCCGCTGCTGGCGGTGTTCGTGCTCGGCACCGGCAAGTACGGGCGGCAATGGTTGAACCTGGGCCTGTTCTACCTGCAGCCGGCCGAGTTGTTGAAGGTCAGCCTGCCGATGATGGTGGCCTGGTACCTCAACCGCATGCCCTTGCCACCGCGTATTCCGGTGGTGCTGGTGGCGGCGGTGATCATTGGTGTGCCGACCGGGCTGGTGATGTTGCAGCCGGACTTCGGTACCGGCGTGCTGATTGCCGCCAGCGGTGCCTTTGTATTGTTGCTGGCCGGCCTGCCGTGGTGGTGGGTGGGCGTGGGCGTGGGCGGTGTTGCCGCGGCCGCGCCGGTGGCCTGGTTCTGGCTGCTGCGGCCGTACCAGAAGGACCGCATCATGATGTTCCTCGACCCGGAGAGCGATGCGCTCGGTGCGGGTTGGAACATCATCCAGTCCAAGATCGCCATTGGTTCCGGCGGACTCACCGGCAAGGGCTGGGGCCTTGGCTCGCAGTCGCACCTGAACTTCATTCCCGAACAGACCACCGACTTCGCGTTCTCGGTACTGAGCGAGGAGTACGGCTGGATCGGTGTGGCGGTGGTGCTGGCCTTGTACCTGTTCGTGATCGGCCGCTGCCTGTGGATCGCGGTGGATTCGCGCGATACCTATTCGCGGCTGCTGGCGGGCGCGACTGGTCTGGCGTTCTTCGTCTACATCCTGGTCAACGGCGGCATGATCTCCGGCCTGCTGCCGGTGGTGGGCGTGCCGATGCCGTTGATCAGTTACGGCGGTACCTCGGCGGTGTCGTTGCTGGCCGGCTTTGGGTTGGTGATGGCGGTGCGTGCGCACCGGCCGGTGCACGGTGGTTAGCGCAATGCTGTTGCGTGGATCGTCCATTTATCCGCGGCAATATTGCGAGCTTTGATCCAGATCAAACACCTGGCTTTACCAAACCTTCACACTACGCCCCGTCACCGGCGCGTAGTCCGCGCTGTGGCTGTCGACTCGCCGTATGGGGCAGTTGGCAGGTTGGCATCTGGCGGGATGACGGGGGGAGCCGTCGTCCCGGGTCCCCCGGACGCTGACGCGAGTGTCGGTCATCTCAGCGGGATGGGGAGATGACCGACGCTCCTTTTTTTGTCTGGCCGACTTGGCCACGATCCTTTCCGGAGCAGATTGCCGGTCCACAATCAGCGGCATCGCCTTGCCTATTCATCGAATGGCGCGAATCCGAGGGGCTTCGGCGCGGATCGGCGTAGCGTATTTTTCGCTTCAATCCTGTTGTGTTTCATGGTGTTATTGCAGGAAATTCATCTTTGACCTGCTAATCTCGCCCGATGATTAGACGCGCCCTGGTTTGCTGCCTCACCCTCGGCATGGTTGCCTGCGCAACCCAGCCGAAGACTCCTGCACCTCTGCCGGCCCCGGCGGAAACTCCGGTCAAGCCGAGTACCGGCCCGGCCGAAGCCGTACCCGAGGCCAAGACCGCGTTGCCGCCGGTCGACCTGACGCCGGTGCCATTCGAAACCGCCCGCGCCAACTTCGTGCGCGATACGGCGGCGAAGTACGGCATCGATCCGGCCTATATCGAAAGCACCCTGGCGCAGGCGCAGATCCGCGAACCGATCATCGCCGCGATGTCGCGTCCGGCCGAGCGGGTCAAGCCGTGGAACGAATACCGGCCGATGTTCATCACCCAGGCGCGCATCGATGGCGGCCGTGCCTTCCTGGCGCAGCACCGCGATGAGCTGATGCGCGTGCAGGAACGCACCGGTGTGCCGGCCGAAGTGATCGTCTCCATCATTGGTGTGGAAACCAGCTACGGCCGCAATACCGGCAACCACCGCGTGCTGGATGCGCTGTACACGCTGGCCTTCAAATACCCGCGTACCGGCGACCCGGCCAAGCTGGAGCGTGAAGTGCGCCGCGAGCTGTTCTTCCGTGACGAGCTGGCCAAGCTGTTTGAATTGAGCGCGCTGGAAAAGCTCGACATCACCACGCTCAAGGGCAGCTATGCCGGGGCGATGGGCATGGGCCAGTTTATGCCGTCCAGCTACCTGGACTTCGCCGTGGACGGCAATGGCGATGGCCGCCGTGACCTGTTCAACAGCTACGACGATGTGTTCTCGTCCATTGCCAACTATTTCGTCAAGAAGGGTGGCTGGATCCGTGGCGGCACCGTGGCGGTACCGGCGACGCTGCAGGCCGGCTTCGAGGAATTCAATCCCACCGATTGGACCCCGACCTATACCGTCAGCGAGTTGGCGGCACGTGGCTACCAGCCGGTCACCCCTGTGCGTGCGGTCAATGCCAAAGCCACCCCGGTGACACTGGAAGGCAGCGACGGCAAGCAGTACTGGCTGGGCTTCCAGAACTACTACGCGATCACCCGTTACAACATCTCCAAAATGTACGCGATGGCCGTGTTCCAGCTGTCCCAGGCCATCGCCGGCAAGGAGCTTCCCCCGGCATGAACATCAAGTGGCTGGTCCCTGCGTTGATCGTGCTCGGGCTGGCCGCCTGCAGCAGCGCCCCCAAGAAGTCGTCATCCGGTACAGCGGGTGCCAGCTCGGCATCGCGGCCGGCGACGGTGGTGCACGGGCGCGGCAGTGCACGCGGTGAATGCCCTGAGGGTTCGCCTTATGCCAAGGCGCAGGAAGACCTGTCCACCCGTGGCAACTACACCGCTGGCGGCCTGTACAAGCCCGGTGTAAGCGACTCCACGCCGAGCTATATACCCAATGTGGACTGCATTCCCGAGCCGGTGGTGACCAACGAGGCGCGCTCGGCGGTCGGCAATCGGTCGCCGTATACGGTGCTGGGCAAGCAATACCAGATCATGGACCGTGTCGATAACTACGTGGAACAGGGCACCGCCTCGTATTACGGGCAGAAGTTCCACGGCCGCCTCACCTCCAACCGTGAGGTGTACGACATGTACGCCTTCACCGCCGCGCACAAGACCTTGCCGCTGCCGAGCTTCGCGCGGGTGACCAACCTGGACAACGGCGAGTCGGTGATCGTGCGGGTCAACGACCGCGGGCCGTTCCACGAAGGTCGCGTCATCGATCTCAGCTATGCCGCCGCAGTGCGGCTGGGCATCACCCAGCGCGGCACCGGCCGGGTCGAAGTGCATGGCCTGACCCCGGGCAGCGAGAACCTGCAGGCCTCCGGCGATAGCCGTCGCGCCCGTCGTGAACGGGCTGCGACGACGCTTGCCGCCGCAGCGCCGGCACCGCGACCCGCCGCGACGAGCCCCAGCCGCATGGACCAGCTGGTCGAGAAGCTGCCCGCCGCACCTGCACGTCCGGTTGCCGGCAATGCCGACCATTTCGACGCCTGGATGAAGGACAACGGTGTGCGCGTCGCTACCGGTCGCCCGGCCACCACCAGTGCAGCCAGCACGGCAGCGGCGCCGGTGAGTGTCCAGGCGCTGCCCGCAGCATCGGAATTGCTGCAGTTCACGCCGCCTACGGCCTCGGCTGCGGCCGCAGCGGCGAAAACTGCGGCGGGTCCGCCACCGAAGACCGTACCGGCCGACCCCGCTGCGCGCGCGCTGGGCTCGATCCTGCTGCAGGTGGCCAGTTTCTCCAGCCGTGACAATGCCGCGCGGGCCTTGGGCCAGCTGGCTTCAGCGGGTATCGTCGGTGCCAGCCTCAGTGACATCGTCAGTGGTGGCCGCACCCTGTGGCGCCTGCGTGTACCGGCCAGCGACAGCAGCAATGCCACGGAACTTGCCGGGCGCATTGCTGGTCTTGGGTTTGGCCTGCCGCAAGTGGTCCGCGATTAACCCCAGCACACCGGGGCGCCGCCAGCTGGCCGGTGTCGCCCTACAATGACTCCCCGAATTTTTCTTCCTCGTCCATCAGGAACCGCTGTCCGATGAAATTCCGTTTTGCCGCCGCTGCACTGGCCACCACGCTCGTCGTGGGTCTGGCCTCCGCCCAGACGCCCACCCCGACGCCCACGCCTGCACCGGCCGCAGCTGCTGCTCCGGCGCAGGTGGCGACGCCGCCGGCCCCGGTTCCGACCACCGCCACGGCATGGGTGCTGATGGATTACGCCACCGGCCAGGTGCTGGCGGGCGAGAACATCCATACCCCGCTGCCGCCGGCCAGCATCACCAAGGTGATGACGTCCTACGTACTGGCTGCGGAAATGAAGACCGGCAAGATCAAGCCGGACGACCAGGTGATGATGAGCGAGCGCGCCTGGCGCGAAGGCGGTGCAGGCACCGATGGCAGCTACAGCGGCTTCCCGGTCAACCAGACCGCGCGTCTGGAAGATATGGAAAAGGGCATGGCGATCCAGTCCGGCAACGACGCGGCAATCGCGTTGGCCGAGCATGCTGCCGGCAGCCAGGAAGCGTTCGCAGCGCTGATGAACAGCTACGCTGCCAAGATCGGCATGAAGGACTCACACTTCGTCAACGCACACGGCCTGAACGCCGAGGGTCACCAGTCCAGCGCCTATGATCTGGCGCTGCTGGGCCGCGCTTTCGTGCGCGATTATCCGGAGACCTACGCGTACAACAAGATCAAGGAATTCACGGTAGGCAAGATCACCCAGCCGAACCGCAACCTGCTGTTGTGGCGTGACCAGAGCGTGGACGGCATCAAGACCGGCCACACCTCGGCGGCCGGTTACTGCCTGCTGAGCTCGGCGCAGCGCGGTGACCAGCGTCTGGTGGCGGTGTTGATGGGTGGTGCTTCGGAGAAGCAGCGCGCTGATGACAGCCTGGCGTTGTTGAACTGGGGTTTCCGTTTCTTTGAAACCCATCGCATGTATGAGCCGGGCAAGGCGGTGACCACGCAGCATGTGTGGAAGGGCGCGGCCGATGAGGTGCAGCTGGGCGTGGCGCAGCCGATGCTGGTGAGCGTGCCGCGTGGCCGTTACAACGATCTGAAGCCGTCGATGGACGTGCCGAAGCAGTTGGTGGCGCCGATCACTGCAGGTCAGCAGATTGGTACGGTCAAGGTGTCGCTGGATGGCAAGGTGGTTGCCGAGGCGCCGCTGGTGGCCGTGCAGGCGGTGGAAGAGGGTGGTTTCTTCAAGCGTCTGTGGGATGCCTTCATGATGTGGTGGAAGTCCGAGTAAGGGTTTTCACTGGCTGAAAAGCCGAGCGGCGTTGCGGTGTTCTGTCGACAGGAGGTCATGTCGATGGGATGCGGTAACGCCGCTTTTGTTTTGTCTGCGGGGCGGCGCAGCGCCGCTTAGCTCCCACCCCTTACCAAGTGCAGCTGTGCTCCCTCCCTTTGCCGCAGGCAAGGGGAGGGCCGGGGAGGGATAGCTTTTGTCGTTGCTGTTGCCGTTGCTGTTGCTTTTGACTCACCGGGCCCCTTCCGCAGCGACGGAGCCAGTGGGAAGAACCCGAAGGGCGACGTGCAAGGATGCACGTCGTTTTTCGCCACGACAGGGATGTCGTGTCGAAAAATCCCGCTGGCGGAGTGGACCCGCGTCGCGCAGCGGCGTGGGCGTGGAGGCAGGGTGTGTTTCTTTTGGTTATCTTTTCTTTGCACAAGCAAAGAAAAGTAACTCGCTCCCCGAAGGGGAGAGAAAGCTCTTGCTCTTGCTTCAGCCGGAGCCGGAGCCAAGATCAAAGACTTTCGCCCGCCTGCGGCGCGCGAGCACACCTTTCTTTGCTTGTGCAAAGAAAGGTGGCCCAAAGAGGTGCTTCTTCAACAGCCGAATGGCTGGTCAAGCACACCCTGCCTCCGCGCCCACGTCGCGACGCGACGCGGGTTCACTCCGCTGGCAGGATTTTTCGACGAGACATCCATGTCTCGTCGAAAAACGACGCACATCCGTGTGCGTCGCCCCGTTCGGGGTCTTGTCTGCCGGCTCCGTCGCTGCGGAAGGGGCCCGGTAAGTCAAAAGCCGGAGCAGAAGCGAAAGCCGGAGCAGAAGCGAAAGCCGGAGCAGAAGCGAAAGCCGGAGCAGAAGCGAAAGCCGGAGCAGAAGCGCCCTCACCCCAACCCCTCTCCCGCACGCGGGAGAGGGGCTAGTCCACCAGCAGCCGACGCATTGCTAGCCCCTCTCC
>NZ_JASCOR010000134.1 GCF_029959445.1 Stenotrophomonas sp. PS02298
CAGCAAACGATGGACCTTACCCATCCGTGATTGGAAGGCAGCCCTGAACCGATTTACCATCCAGTTTGAGGGGCGGCTCCCTCAGCTGTAACCCGAATCCCGTTTACACAAAAATCTGCACACGCTCAATGTCGCCGGGACGAAAATTTACTTCCCCCTGTCTCTGGTTAGAACGAATGCATAAGCAATCTGTCTCCCGCCCGCAAATTGGACGAAATCGTTCGTAGAGATTTGGTCGGCCGCGGCCAACAAGAGCCAGAGAGTAATTAACCTAACTCTGACCCCTATTTTCTCTGACCCCTATTTTTTCCTATTTTCTCAGCAGACAGGGGCCAGAGAGGAATCAACCTGACCCTGACCCATTTTTCGCCCCTTTTTTTGGGCCCCTATTTTCCCGAATCCTAGTCTGCCCCTGCTCCCACCCCTGCCCATCGATCATTTCGAATATCTCGAAAACACCTTTTTTGCCAGATCTAGTATTGATGTCGACTGACGCTCTAGCTGAATATCCAAGCCGTTCACAAAAGATCTGACACTATCGGATATCAGAGCGTCCTGCCTAAACATAGAATGCGCTTCCATCGCATTTTGCATCGACTGCACGAACAGGCGCGCCCGATCAATCCTCAACTGCAGCTTGTCAATTCTACTAGGAGCAAGTGCACCAACCTGGTAAATCTGGCCAGACAATCGCTCAATCATGTCGTAATCCGTACCAGCAGGCATCACAGTTCCGGGAATTACAAGATCGATATACGCAAACTGGCTACAGAGATGCCCAACATAGTAATCGAAAGCGTCCGTCGTTCTAACGTACACCGAAGGTAAAACATTCTCGGTCCTGAGAGTATTCCTCAATCTCTTCCATGAGAATCGCTGTCGCCGCTTCCTTCGCTGCATCGGCGTTCATAGCTTTATCCCTGCTGTTTATAAGAAGAAGGCCGCAATGAGCGGCCTTCTAAAGGTTTGGTGACTGACACGCGGAAAATCAAACCCCAACAGGGTTAGCCTTCTCCGGATCAATCCCATACTGCTTGATAGCCCGGGCAACATCCTTCGCCGTCATCTTGCCGTCCTTCGCCAACGCCGCAATGGCCGCATGCGCGATGTAGTAACGGTCAACCTCGAAGAAGCGACGCAGGTTGGCACGCGTGTCCGAACGGCCGAAGCCGTCCGTGCCCAGTACCGAGTAGGTAGCCGGCACGAAGGCGCGGATCTGGTCGGTGTAGGCGCGCACGTAGTCGGTTGCGGCGATGACCGGGCCCTGGCGGCCTTCCAGCAGCTCGGTGACGTACGGCTTGCGCGGTTCGGCTTCCGGGTGCAGGCGGTTCCAGCGCTCGGCATCGAAACCATCGCGACGCAGTTCGTTGAAGCTCGGGCAGCTCCAGATGTCGGCGGTGACGCCGAAATCCTTGTCCAGCAGTTCGGCCGCTGCAATGGCTTCACGCAGGATGGTGCCGCTGCCCAGCAGCTGCACGCGCAGCTCGCCCTTCTTCGGCTTGCCGGCGTCGGTGAGCAAGTACATGCCCTTGATGATGCCTTCGGCTGCGCCTTCCGGCATGGCCGGGTGGGCGTAGTTCTCGTTCATCAGGGTGATGTAGTAGTACTCGTCGATCTGGTCTTCCATCATGGCCTTGGTGCCGTGCTGGAGGATGACGGTGACTTCGAAACCGAAGGTCGGGTCGTAGCTGCGCACGTTCGGGATGCCGCCAGCAACGATATGGCTGAAGCCATCTTCGTGCTGCAGGCCTTCGCCGTTCAGCGTGGTGCGGCCGGCGGTACCGCCGAGCAGGAAGCCGCGGGTACGCATGTCCGCTGCCTGCCAGGCGATGTCGCCAATGCGCTGGAAGCCGAACATCGAGTAGTAGATGTAGAACGGCAGCATCGGCACGTTACTGACCGAGTAGCTGGTACCGGCCGCCATCCACGAGGACATGGCACCCGGCTCGCTGATGCCCTGCTGCAGCACCTGGCCACTCTGGTCTTCGCGGTAGTACATGAGCTGGTCGGCGTCGACCGGCTTGTACTTCTGGCCGTACGGGGCATAGATGCCGATCTGGCGGAACAGGCCTTCCATGCCAAAGGTGCGCGCTTCGTCGGCGACGATCGGCACCAGGCGCGGGCCCAGCTCCTTGTCACGCAGGCTGATGTTCAGCGTCTGCACGAAAGCCATGGTGGTGGAATAGGTGCGCTCGCCGGATTCCTTGAGCAGGCGCTCGTAGGTTTCCAGCTTCGGTGCGACGAAGGACTTGTCGGCTTTCTGGCGACGCTGCGGCAGGTAGCCGCCCATCGCAGCGCGACGCTCCTGCAGGTACTTCACTTCCGGCGAATCCGGGCCCGGGTGGTAGAACGGCACCTGGCCGTCCTTGAGCTGCTCGTCGGTGACCGGGATGTTGAAGCGGTCGCGGAAATGGCGGACCGATTCGTCGTCCAGCTTCTTGGTCTGGTGGGTGGGGTTGAGCGCTTCGCCAGCGCTGCCCATGCCGTAGCCCTTGACCGTCTTGGCCAGGATCACGGTCGGCATGCCCTTGGTGTTCACGGCCTGGTGGTAGGCGGCGTACACCTTGTGCGGGTCGTGGCCGCCACGGTTCAGGCGCCAGATGTCGTCGTCGGACAGGCCGGCAACCATCGCTGCGGTTTCCGGGTACTTGCCGAAGAAATGCTCGCGCGTATACGCGCCGCCGAAGGCCTTGCAGTTCTGGTATTCGCCGTCGACGGTTTCCATCATCAGCTTCTTCAGGACGCCATTGGTGTCCTTGGCCAGCAGGGCATCCCAGTAACCGCCCCACAGCAGCTTGATCACGTTCCAGCCGCCGCCACGGAACACGCCTTCCAGTTCCTGGATGATCTTGCCGTTGCCGCGCACCGGGCCATCAAGGCGCTGCAGGTTGCAGTTGACGACGAAGATGAGGTTGTCGAGGCCTTCGCGACCAGCCAGGGCGATCGCGCCCAGGGTTTCCGGCTCGTCCGACTCGCCGTCGCCGATGAAGCACCACACCTTGCGGTCGCTCTTCTCGATCAGGCCGCGGTTTTCCAGGTAACGCAGGAACTGCGCCTGATAGATGGCAGCCAGCGGGCCCAGGCCCATCGACACGGTCGGGGTCTGCCAGTAATCCGGCATCAACCACGGGTGCGGGTACGACGACAGACCGCCGCCGTCCACTTCCATGCGGAACTTGTCCAGCTGCTGCTCGCTGATGCGGCCTTCCAGGTAGGAACGCGCATAGATGCCCGGGGCGCTGTGGCCCTGGATGAACAGCAGGTCGCCCGGGTGGTTGTCGCTGGGCGCGCGCCAGAAGTGGTTGAAGCCCACGTCATAGAGCGTGGCGCCCGATGCGAACGAGGCGATGTGGCCGCCCAGGTCGCCCGGCTTGCGGTTGGCGCGCACGACGGTGGCCATTGCGTTCCAACGGATGATGGAACGAATGCGCCATTCCAGTTCCGCATTGCCGGGGCTCTTGGCTTCCAGCTGCGGCTCGATGGTGTTGACGTATTCGGTGGTGGGGGAGAACGGCAGGAACGCGCCCGAGCGACGGGTCAGTTCAACCATGCCTTCCAGCAACTGATGTGCGCGCTCGGGGCCCTCGACATCGATAACGGCCTTCAACGACTCGATCCACTCCTGGGTTTCCAGGGGATTCGTGTCGTTATCAAGCATCTCGTTCAACCAGTTCATTAGCGCTCCCAGTTACTGCACGCACGCGCGCGCTTGTCATTATTTTGAGCCGTAAAGTGTAGCGCACCCGGTACCTTGCCAAGCTGGCTACGCATGCGTATGGAGCGGCAAAAGCCAGTGTCTGCAAGACAGTTCGCGACAGTTCTCATGCGCCCACTAGGACAGCCGGAGACAGCTTCCGCACCCCTTCCAACACCCTTAATGGCGCTAAACATGGGGCGAAATTGCCATCTGCCGGGATCAGCCCGATGACAGCGGGGCCAGCGAACGGCCCCACCACCCACCAGGAATGCCCATCTTGCTGGTCTGCACCGTCCCATGGGAGGCGCTGCCATTTGCGCCGGAAGAGTTTTCGATATATCGTTTTGCGCAAATTCGATATATCGAAAACCTCAATGACCAGCCCGGAACCCCGCCGCTCCCCCACCCCGCGCCCCTTGGGCCGTGGCGATCTGCGCCTGTTGCTGCTGTCCCTGATCGGCGAGCAACCGCGCCACGGCTATGAGCTGATCCAGCAGATCAGCGAGATGTTCGTGCGCGTCTACACGCCCAGCGCGGGCTCGGTGTATCCGCTGCTGGCCGATTTCGAGAAGCAGCGCTGGGTAAGCGCCGAGGAAGACGGCGGGCGCAAGCGCTACCACATCACCAACCTTGGCCAGACCCAACTCAAGCTGCGCGCCGAGGACGTGGAAACCGCACGCATGCGCGCCCGCCACAACTCGCGCGTGATCGCCAGGGAAAGCCTGCCGGCGCCGCTACGCGATGCCATGCACCAGTTCACCCACTCGTTGATGTTGCGCAAAGGCGATTGGCAGGACGCCGATGTCGCGCGCATCGCCAGTTTGATTGCAGAGGCGACCGCGCTGGTACAGCAGCAGTCGCAGGAAAACTGATTCGCACCACCGTTATTCACTACGACCCAGCCAGAGCGATCCAGCCACGGTCTCCCGGCCTTGCCGACACTGACCCCAGGTACCCCCATGTCACAGCATGAAACCCAATTGATCCGCATGACCCCGCGTTTCCGCCAGCTGCAGGTAGTGCACACGGAACGTTTGACCCCGAACATGCAGCGCATCGTCGTAGGCGGCGATGCGCTGGAAGGTTTTGACAGCCGCTCACCGGATGACCACGTGAAGCTGTTCTTCGCCAATGCCGAAGGCGAATTTGTATTGCCGGAACTTACCGAACAGGGCCCGCGCTATCCGGAAGGCAAGCAGCCTTCACCGGCGCGCGATTACACGCCGCGTTTCTACGATGCCGATGCTGGGGAGCTGGTGCTGGACTTCGTGCTGCATGGTGATGGCCCGGCCACGAGCTGGGCAGCCAACGCGAAGGTTGGCGACGCGTTGGTGGTTGCCGGCCCGCGTGGTTCGCATGTGGTGGCTGATGATTTCGACTGCTATGTACTGATTGGTGATGAGACGGCGTTGCCGGCGATCGCGCGGCGCTTGGAAGAGCTGCCGGAAGGTGCGGTGGCCGAGGTGTTCATCGAGATCCCGGAAGAAGGTGACCGGCAGCCGCTGGAGAGCGCGGCGCAGGTGACTGTGTCGTGGTTCGAGCGCAATGGCTTTGATGCGGCCAGCAGTACCTTGCTGGAGGACGCGCTGGTGGATTTCGAGCAGCCTGATGGTGATACGCACTACTGGATTGCCACCGAGTCCAAGCGTGCGCGCATGATGCGCAAGTTTGTGGAAGGGCATTTGCAGGTGCCGAAGGAATGGATTCGCGCGACCGGGTATTGGAAGGCGGATCCGAACGAGGTGTAGTGCCGAGCCATGCTCGGCAGAGGCTTTCCCGGTGAGGCTCCAGCCGAGCATGGCTCGGCTCTACACGGTCAAAAGCTACCCCTCCCCAGCCCTCCCCTTCGCTGCGCGAAAGGGAGGGGGCGAAGATTTGCCCCTCCCCTTTGGCGTAGCCAAGGGGTAGGTTGGGAGGGGGTGGGTTTGCTTTGGGCTTTCGGGGTTGCTGCTCAGAGCACCCCTCCCTAACCCTCCCCTTGGCCTTCGGCCAAAGGGAGGGGACTAAAGCTATTGCCCTGCGCCGAAACGGTAGGTCACACCCAGCATCGGGCCGGACAGGGACACGTCCAGGCGCTTGCCCTTGTCGCGGTAATCCAGGCTCTGGTGGCGGTAGCCCATCGATACGAACAAGTTATCCGTCGCCTGGTAGTTGGCCAGCGCCAACAGCTGCCAGGTCGAATCCGAACCCACACCAAAGCCGCCTACATCCACATAGGCAATGCTGCTCCAGCGCGGGCTCAGCGTCTGCCGCCAGCGCACGCCGGCAATCGGGTCGACGAAGGTGGAATCCGAACGCGCCGATCCCAGGCCCGGCACGTTCACCGCTGCATTGATGTCCCAGTAACGCGCGCCGGCCAACAGGTCGATGCCGGTACGCTCGTTCGCCGACCAGGCATAGCCTGCAGTTACCGTTGCCGAGGTCTGCTTCACCTTCAGGTTCGCTGCCAGGCCAATCGGCAGCGGCGTCGAATCGGAAGTGGATGCATGGGTGAAATCGGCCTGCAACACGAAGTTGCCACGGCGTGCGGTGCCGGTGATGAAGGCGGCGGCATCGAGGCTGTCCATCAGCTCGGAGAAGGACTTGTGCACATCCGCCGTCGGTGCGCTGCGGAACGGCCTTACCTGCCCTTCCATGCTGCTCATCCACACATAAGGTGTGGCCTGGAAGCGCCAGCTGTCGTCGTTGTCGTTGTTCTGTGCGTGCGCGAGCGGCATGCAGCCAATTGCCAACAGCAGGCACAGGTATTTGCGGGTGAATCGGGTTTTCATTGAAGCTCCATATGATGCGTGCCCGCTTGCACGGGCACGCCGATTGCTTGCCTTATACGCCCAGGAAACGGAAGGGCTTGGCGTCCTTGAACTGGGCGTTGGCTTCACCCGAGTAGATGGTGCGCTGCTGGTTGCCAAGGTCCAGACGCTTCACCTTGCCGCGCTCGCTGAAATCAATCTTCTTCAGGTCCACCCAGAACACATTGGGTGCCAGCGCGGATTCGAAGTAGTAGCGCATGCGCGACTGGTCGGAGACCGTGCGCCAGCGCGTCGAGGAAATATTCGGCTGGTCCGGGGTGGTGATGCCGTACGGCACCGATACATTGCGGATCACGCCGAACACGCTGGCAGTGGATTCCACCGGGTCGGTCGACTTGGGAATGGCGTCGATATAGAAGGCAGCGCGCGCGAAGCGATCCGAAGCACGGTTGGTGCCCGGCAACATCACCGTGCCGCCGATCTGCCGCCAATAGGTTTCCAGTGCCAGCTGCTCTTCGAAGATCGGCGAGTTGGTCATCACCTTGTAGTCGCGGCTGTGATGGATGACCTGCTTGCCCTTGATGTACTCGATGATGGCGCTGTCGCCACTGGCATCGGAGATGGACAGGTGCAAGGTGGCCAGGCGCTGCTCGCCGGGCGCTGCATCGCTGACCAGGGTGAAGGGCTCGGCGCTCAGTACCTTCACCGCTTCCTCGACGGTGGCGAAGTTGTCGAGCATGTACTGCGTCCACACCGAAATGGCCAGGCCGGGCTTGCCGCTGTTGCGCTCGGGATATTCGGACTCGGCCAACCACAGCAGGTTGGCGACCAGGCCGGCTTCGTTCATGCCGTCGGTGGTGGAGATGTCGTAAGCGCTGGCAATGACGCTGCCGTAGCGCGAGGTCCACTTCAGCGTGTCCGGGCCGGTCTCGCCGGTGCGCTGCATGCCGCGCGGGAACATCCACAGATGGGTGCCGGTATCGATCTTGTAGTCCATCGAACGGCCGGTAAAGATTTCATTGCCGGCGCCGTGGTAGACGAAACGGGTGCAGGCATCGGCCTCGGACTGCACGCCTGCCATACCGAAAAGTACGGTGGCACAGGCGGCAATGATGGATCGCTTGGCTGATTTCATGGGGTAGCTTCCTTTGCTGGATCAGGTCAGAGATGCAATCGGAATGATCCTAACAACCATTCATTGTCCTATCGCGACTTGGTTGGCAGTCCTGCAAAACAGCAACCAGACAATTGGCCGCTGCTATGCTCAGCGCATATTCGAACGGAGGAACTGCCCCATGCCTCAAATCACACCGCATTACACCGCTGCCATCCTCCGCCCGCTGCTGACCGCCGGCCTGCTGAGCATCGCCCTGGGCGGTTGCCTGAGTGCGCCACCGCTTAGCGACGATCCCGATTTCGGCCGCTGCAGCGATGCCTCCGTGCAATGGGCGGTGGGCACGGTGAATGACGAAGCCACCGTGCGTCGCCTGAAGGCCGAGAGCGGTGCAGGCCTGGTCAATCCGATCAGCCCGACCACCATCGTCTCCCGCGATATCCGCCAGGATCGCCTGCGCGTTTATACCGACGCCAACAACGTCATCACCAAGGTGCGCTGCGAGTAACACCAGCGCGCTGCAGCCTGCAGCACCGCACGCGCACAAACACGAACGGCAGGGTTTCCCCTGCCGTTCGTCGTTTCACATGCTCACAAGTGCGAGCGCTTGTTCCAAGGCCGCTTACTTCAAGCCGCGGTTGTGCAGCAGCGGCTCGACACTCGGGTCCTTGCCGCGGAAATCGCGGTAGGCCGTCGCCAGGTCACGGGTATTGCCGATCGACAGGATCTTGTCGCGGAACACCTGGCCGTTCTCACGGGTCAGGCCACCGTTCTCCTTGAACCACTCGAAGGCATCGTGGTCGATCATCTCCGCCCAGAAGTAGGCGTAGTAACCGGCCGAGTAGCCGCCGCCCCAGATATGGTCGAAGTAGCTGCTGCGGTAACGCGGCGGCACCTGGGCCAGGTCCACCTTGTAGCGCTTCAGCGCATCGGCTTCGAACTTGTCCACGTCCTGCAACGGTGCATCAGCGCCCTGCGTATGCCAGGCCAGGTCGAGCAGCGCTGCCGACAGGTATTCGGTGGTCATGTAGCCCTGGTTGAAGGTCTTGGCCTTGGCGATCTTGTCGACCAGCTCCTGCGGCATCGCTGCCTTGGTCTGGTAGTGCTTGGCGTAGTTGGCGAACACCTTCGGGTCCGAAGCCCAGTGCTCGTTGAACTGCGACGGGAACTCGACGAAGTCACGCGGCACGCCGGTGCCGGCCACGCTCGGGTACTTGGTGTTGGAGAACATGCCGTGCAGGGCATGGCCGAACTCGTGGAACATGGTGGTCACGTCGTCCCAGCTCAGCAGTGCGGGCTGGCCGGCGGCAGGCTTGGTGAAGTTGCTGACGTTGTAGACCACCGGCTTGGTGCCGGTCAGGCCGTCCTGCTCGACGAACACGTCCATCCAGGCGCCACCGGACTTGCTGTCGCGCTTGAAGAAGTCGGCGTAGAACAGCGCCAGCGGCTGGCCGTTGGCATCGGTGACTTCAAACACGCGCACGTCCGGGTGATAGACCGGCAGGTCCTTGCGCTCCTTGAAGGTCAGGCCGTAGAGCTGGTTGGCGGCGTAGAAAACGCCGTTCTGCAGCACGTTGTCCAGCTCGAAGTAGGGCTTGATCTGCGACTCGTCCAGGTCGTACTTGGCCTTGCGCACCTGCTCGGCGTAGAAGTCCCAATCCGATGCGGAGGCCTTGAAGCCACCCTTCTGTGCGTCGATCACCTTCTGGATCTCGGCCAGCTCACCGCGCGCCTTGGCAGTGGCCGCCGGCACGGTGTCGGTCAGCAGCTTGAGCGCATGCTCCGGCGTCTGCGCCATCTGGTCGGTGAGGTTGTAGGCGGCGTAGTTCGGGAAGCCGAGCAACTTGGCCTTGGCCGCACGCAGCTGGGCCAGTCGCTGGATGATGGCGCGGGTGTCGTTGGCATCACCGTGCTCGGTGCGGGTCTCCGAGGCCTGCAGCACCTTGGCGCGCACGTCGCGGTCCTGCAGCGAGCCGAGTGCCGGCTGCTGGGTGGTGTTCTGCAGGCTCAGCACCCACTTGCCGTCGAGCTTGCGGCCCTTGGCAGCGTCTTCGGCGGCGGCGATGTCGCCATCGGACAGGCCGGCCAGCTGCGCCTTGTCATCGATGACCACCGCACCGGCGGCGGTGGCCGCGACCAGCTTGTTGTGGAAGTCGTTGGACAGGGTGGCTTCTTCGGCGTTGTACTGCTTCAGCGTTTCCTTGTCGGTATCGCTGAGCTCGGCACCGGCCTTGACGAAGCCCTTGTAGGTCTCCTCGACCACGCGCAGCTGCTCGGCGTCCAGGCCGGCTTCGGCGCGGCCGTCATAGATGCTCTTGATGCGTGCGAACAGCTTGGCATCGAGGTGGATGGCATCACCATGCGCGGCCAGCTTGGGCACCACGTCTTCCTGGATCTTCTGCCGCTCCGGGTTGGTATCGGCCTGCACCACGCTGAAGAACACGCGGCTGACGCGGTCCAGGATGGCGCCGGACTTCTCCATCGGCAGCAAGGTGTTGTCGAAGGTGGCCGGCTGGGTGTTGTCGGTGATCTGCTTGATCTCGGCCAGCTGCTGGCGCATGCCTTCCTCGAAGGCCGGCAGGTAATCGCCGTCCTTGATCTTGTCGAAGGCCGGCGCCTGGAACGGCAGCGAGCTGACAGTCATGAACGGGTTGGTGGAGGCATCGCCCGGCTTGGCGGCCTCCGCAGGTGCATTGGCGGTCACGGGGGCAGTGGACTCCTTGCCAGAACAGGCGGCCAGCGCAAGGCTGATGGCGGCGGCCAGAACAACGGTACGCGACATGAAACGGCTCCTTGGGAACGGGCTTCGAACAGCCCATCACCCTACTCCGTTCCCCTGTGAGCGGCATGTGCCGATGGTGGCGCCAAGCCGCGCCGGACGCGGCGGCTCAGCCGCTGCCGCGGTTGCGGCCCATCCATTGCCGGTACCACTGGCGAACGGCAGCCATGTCGGCCACGTCATCGCCGGTCGTATGGAACACCGGCCCGAAGCCGATGACTTTTTCCGGGTAATGGAAATAGGCGGGGATGATGGGCACATCGGCCATGCGCGCGATCTTCAGGAAACCGCCCTTCCATTCAGTCACCGGCTTGCGCGTGCCTTCCGGCGCCAGCGCATACCAGATCTGCTCGCTGTCACGGATCATCGCCACCGCCTGGCCCACCGTGCCCTGCGGCGAACTGCGGTCCAGCGGCACCACGCCCATGCGCCGCAGCACCAGGCTCAGCGGCCACCAGAACAGCTTGTCCTTGCCAAGGATGCGGGCTTCAAGGCCCAAGGCCATCTTTGCCGCCAGCCCCCACAGGCCATCCCAGTTGGACGAATGCGGCGCGGCGATCACCACCGCCTTGGCCAGGTCCGGAACCGGCCCGCGGATGTGCCAGCCGCCCAGACGCAGCACGCTGCGCCCAAGCCAACGGCTGAAGGCGGCGCCTTTGCGCTGCGGGACGGCGGCAGGAACAACCGGAACGGTCGGTGGCGTGTTGCTCAAGCACTACTCCCAATTACGTGTGGAACGGCCGCGCTTGACCTGCGCGCGCTCCTTTTTCTGATCCAGCCGGCGCAGCTTGGAGCCGTAGGTGGGCTTGGTCGCCACCCGTGGCTTGGGCACACTCAGGCTGGACTGGATGAAGCTGGCAAGGCGTTCGCGTGCATCCTGGCGGTTGCGATCCTGGGTGCGGAAGCGTTGCGCGTCGATCACCAGCACGCCTTCGCTGGTCACCCGGCGGTCGCGGCGGGCGAGCAGGCGTTCGCGCAGTGGTTCAGGCAGGGACGGCGAGCCGGCGATGTCGAAACGCAGTTCCACCGCGGTGGAGACCTTGTTGACGTTCTGCCCGCCCGCGCCGGACGCACGCACGAAGCGCTCGACGATCTCCGTTTCCGGTATCGCCAATCGTTCCGAGATTTCAATCTGCTCCGTCGCCATCGGCGCATTGTAAGGGCTGTGGCGGTTTTAGCCGCCTCCTGGCGAAAGACGCAGCGCAGTCATCGGCTATCCCCTTGCGCGCGGCTGTTGCCCCCTCCCTTGCGCGTCGCGCAGAGGAGGGAGCTCAAGCAAGAGCACCCCTCCCCAGCCCTCCCCTTTGCTGCGCAAAAGGGAGGGAGCGAAGCGTGCACTCGCGTTAGGACTACGGGCGCGCAGCCATCTGCCCCCTCCCTTGCGCGGAGCGCAGGGGTGGGTTGGGGAGGGGTGCCTTTCGCGGCTGGCTTTGAGTGCTTGCGCTGGCTCTGAGTACAGCGGCTTGTGGGCTGGATTTTGCTGGGCGGCTGGAGTTTTAGAAGCACCCCTCACCAACCCTCCCCTTTGCTGCGCAAAAGGGAGGGAGCGAAGCGTGCACTCGCGTTAGGACTACGGGCGCGCAGGCATCTGCCCCCTCCCTTGCGCGGAGCGCAGGGGAGGGTTGGGGAGGGGTGCCTTTCGCGGCTGGGTTTTGCTGCGTGGCTGGAGCTTTAGAAGCACCCCTCCCCGGCCCTCCCCTGCGCTGCGCGCCAGGGAGGGGGCCCAGCCCACGCCAAAGGGAGGGG
>NZ_JASCOR010000135.1 GCF_029959445.1 Stenotrophomonas sp. PS02298
AGTACATCGAGATGTTTTACAACCCGACACGGCGACACGGTTCCAATGGCGGCCTGTCCCCGATAGAGTTTGAACGGCAGTACGCACTAAACGGCTGAAGAGTGTCTACAAAAGCCTGGGCGATTCATACGGTGATTCGCATCTGTTTAGAAAGCTGTTGACCTGCGATACCGAGTTCAAACTCTGGTTCTGCCCCAGGAAGCAACGGGTGGACTCCATCCAGGTGAGCATCGTGCAGGACCGTGAGTTCATCGGATACCACGCATTCGATCCGGCCAATATCCATAACGACGTGAAGCCCGCAATCACACTGGTGGTCAAGTGGTTGTTCGACGGGCGGCATCTGCGGTTGGCTGACGAGGTTTATGCCGATGGTCTCTCAGATGATCATGCGCAGATTCTTGATTTCGTGCGACGGCATCTGAACGGTCATGTATGGGGAAATCAACTCAACGACGACCAGGCCTTACGTCAGGTATTGAGCCATACCCAGACCAGTCGGCCCCTGATACTTACGGGTGGACAGTCGCTGGATTTGTTCGCGCAGACGCTGTACCTGCGTGCAGGCGGTGTATGGGACGACTATCAGGCCTTGTACAACGATGAGTCGTTGGAGGACTGGGGTGACGCGGTATCTTCTTTCCGACAGTCAGTGACGTTGGATGCGTATCAACGCCAGCAATTCATCCACATGCTCGATCAGGCCTGCACGCAGGTGCGGGCTGCGCTGGATGAGAGGCCTGTATCGGTGTGAGTGCGCTTTGGTTGCATCCGCGAATTGGTTGTTCGTCGGAGATTCCGTTTCAGCGCACGCCGTGCATCATCCGCTTCAGCAGCGGCGAGGAGATCAGGGCAACTACCGCGCAGCCCAGGCCTATCCACATCAGCAGCCAGAACAGGTGTTCGTAGCGGCCAGCGGCCTCGGCGATGTTCATCACTTCGCCTTCGGGTACGTCGATGGCGGCCAGCTTGCCGAACAGTGCTGCCAGCGTCTCGGAGAATGCCGTGGCCAGGAACCAGGTGCCCATCATCAGGCTGACCACGCGCGGTGCCGCCAGCTGGGTGACGGCCGACAGGCCGACTGGCGACAGGCACATTTCACCGATCTCCAGGATCAGGTAGGCCAGCACCAGCCACCACACGCTGGCCATCTGTCCGGTTGCGCCCACCTGCTGCGCTGCCAACGCCAAGGGCACGAAGGACAGGGCGCCGAACATCAGGCCGAACGAGGATTTCAGTGGCTTCGACGGGTCGAGGCGACGCTTGTCCAGCCATGCCCACAGTGCAGCGAACAGGGGCGCAAGCAACACCAGGAACAGCGCGCCCAGATAGGTCAGTGAACCGGCGCTCTGCGGCAGCACCAGGCAGTCGCGGACCAGCATCACCAGCATCGCCACAACGATGACGCCGAACAGCAGGCGTGGTGCATTTGATGCCGGATTGCGATCAGACAGGCGTGCTGCGACCACGAAGCCCAGCGGCGCCAGCAGCAGCGAGACGATCGACCACGGCAGCGGCGTGCCTTCACGTATTACCAGCGAAGGCACCAGATCCTTGGTCAGCAGGCGGTCGGTGAAGGTGACCCACGAACCATAGGTCTGCTCGTACAAGGTGAAGAACACCAGTGCCATGAAGATCAGCACCATCAGCGCGATCATCTGCTGGCGCTGTTCCGGTGTGCATTGTGTGCCGGTGAACCAGGCGAACCACAGCAGCACGCCGCCGAGCACAACGATCATCAGCATCAACGCGAGGCTGATTTCGCCGCCCAGTGCGAAGGCTCCGTTCGCGGCAGCCCACATCAGCGCCGCAACCGGAATGATGCCGACGATGGCAACGCCGTAGATCAGCCATTCGCGCGGCACGCCGAACACGCGCTCACGCAGTGTCTCCGGTTGTGCCGGCTCGGCATGCCCGTGCAGGTACTTCTGGCCCCACAGGAACATCGCCAGCCCGACCAGCATGCCGATGCCGGCCGCGCCGAAACCGTACTTCCAGCCATAGGCTTCACCGAGGAAACCGCAGACCAGGGAGGCGAACAGGGCGCCGAGGTTGATGCCGGCGTAGAACAGCGAGAAGCCCGAGTCGCGCCGCGGGTCGTTTTCCGGGTAGAGCTTGCCGACGATGGTGGAGATGTTGGGCTTGAGGAAGCCCACGCCCATGATGATCAGCGCCAGCGACAGGTAGGTGACCGACAACGCGGCTTCGTCGCGTACCACTTCGCCTGCTACGCGGTGCGCTTCGTGGCCTTCGAAGGCCATGCCGATGTGGCCCAGCACCAGCAGGATGCCGCCGAACACCACCGCCTTGCGCATGCCCAGCCAGCGGTCGGCCAGCAGCCCGCCGAACACCGGGATGCAGTAGACCAGGCCACCGTAGGCCCCGAGCAGGTCCAGCCCGGCCTTGTCGCCGAACAGGTGGTACTTGGTGAGATAGAGCAGCAGCAACGCCTTCATGCCGTAGAAGGAGAAGCGCTCCCACATTTCGGTGAAGAAGCAGACGTAGACGCCCTTGGGGTGGCCGAGGAAGTCGTCGGAGCGGGGGCGGCTCAATGCAGTTCCAGTCATCTGTGGTGCCGGGTGGGACAGCGGCCGAGTATAGGACCGCTGCCCCGGTGCTGCGCGTTCAGAGATAGCGCAGCCAGGCCAGGTCGCGACGGCGTGCCTTGAAGCGGGCAAAAGCGCGGGTGGCGGGGTAGAGCAGCACCGCGAGCGCCACGCTGATCAACAGCAATGCCGACACCGATTCGACTGCGAAGTAGGGCGCGTGGTTTGCGCCCCAATACGCCATCGCTGCGAGGTAAAGCAGCTTCAGCACGTACAGGTGCAGCAGGTAGAAGAACATCGGCGCCGCGCCGATCCACGCCAGTGGCTGCAACCACGCTGCGATGCGTGGCTGCTCGTACAGGCGCAGCAGCAACAGGCCGATACCCAGCGTCAGCAGCAGGAACAGCAGCGAAGGCGGGTATTTGGTGACATTGAGCAGGCTCATCAGCGTCAGCTGGAGGTCGGCAAGGTGCAGCCAGGGATGGTCGCCGTAGATGTTGGCGGCACGCAGCAGCACGAAGCCGATCAGCATCGCCGCGCCGGTGAGCAGCAGCCAGCGCTGGCGCTGCGGCGCCGGGCGGTTGCTGGCGTACCAGGGGCCCAGCACGTAGCCCAGGGCAATCACGCCGATCCACGGCAGCAGCGGGTAGGAGGTGCGCAGGCGCAGGCTGTCGCCCAGTTCGATCCAGTCACGCTGGTGCAGGATCTTCCATAGCGTCGCCAGCACGCCGTTGCCCTGGGCCTGCAGCGGATCAAGCAGGTTGTGGCCGGCAATGATGACCACCGCCAATGCCAACAGCAGCGTGCGCGGCAGCCACAGCAGGCCGGCCAACGCGATCATGCTCAGGCCGATGGCCCAGATCACCTGCAGGTAGAGCGTGCTGGCCGGGAACTGGAAGGTCCAGGCGAAGTTGACCAGGGTCAGCTCCAGCACCACCAGGAACAGGCCGCGCTTGAGCAGGAAGGCGGCGGTGGCGCGGCGCGGATCGGGCTGGCGTTGACCATACAGCCCCATGCCGACAGGCCGGTGAGCAGCACGAACACCGGGGCGCACAGATGCGCCAGCAGGCGGAAGCTGAACAGCGCGGGCGAAACCGAGGTGACGTCCATCGGGTCGCTGACCTGATGCTGCAGATAGAAGGTCTCGCGGACATGGTCGATCAGCATCAGCAGCATCACGGTGCCGCACAGCTGGTCGATGGAGGCCAGGCGTGTGGTCAGGGCAGGGGGCATGCGGGGAAATCTTACGGAAAGATATAACATAACACTTTGGAGCTGCGCGGGCGACTTTGCCGATATGGCCTGCAACGCGTGCGGATTGGTGGAACTGCAGGCTTGCGGGGCGCCGACGTGGCGTTCAGGCTGGACTTGCCGTTAAGCGGGCGTTAGCGTGGCGAAGGTTTTTTTGCCATCCAAGGGCTTTCCATGAACAACGCTGCGCCTGCGCAGCTCACATTCCGCGCGGTGGTTCTTGCCGTCGTGCTGGCTGTGGTGCTGTCTGCCGCCAATGCTTACCTGGGCCTGTTCGCAGGCTTGACCATCGCTACCGCCATTCCGGCCGCCGTCGTCTCGATGGGCGTGCTGCGTCTGCTCGGTGGCGGCACCATCCTTGAAAACAACATCGTCCAGACCGGCGCCTCGGCCGGCTCGTCGATTGCCGCCGGCGTGATCTTCACGATCCCGGCGCTGGTGATCATGGGGTACTGGCCGGACTTCAAGTACTGGTGGGTCCTGGGCATTGCCGGCCTCGGCGGCCTGCTGGGCGTGCTGTTCTCGGTGCCGCTGCGCCGCTCGATGATCGTCGAAGACCCGCTTCCCTTCCCGGAAGGCAAGGCGGCGGCGGAAGTGCTCAAGGCCGGTGAAAACCCGGGTCCGGGCATGAAGATCCTCGGCATCTCGGCGGCCATCGGTGGTCTGGTGAAGCTGGCAGCGGCCTCCGGCCTGCGCATCTTCCCGGACGCCTGGGCGCAGTCGGCCTATGTCGGCAGTTCCAAGATCACTGCCTTCATCGGCACCAACCTGTCGCCGGCGTTGCTGGGCGTGGGTTACATCGTTGGCTTGAACGTCGGCATCGTGGTGGTGTCCGGCTCGATCCTGTCCTGGCACATCGCCATTCCGCTGTACCAGGCGTTCTTCCTGGGCGGCAACCCGGACCTGGCCGCATCGCTGGCAAATGCCGGCTCGGCCGAAGCAGCCTTCGCCATCTGGGGTTCGCAGATCCGTTACCTGGGCGTCGGCGCCATGTTGATCGGCGGCGTCTGGACCCTGTTCTCGCTGCGCAAGTCGCTGCTCAATGGCGTCAAGAGTGGTTTCGCTGCTGCCCGCAAGAGCAGTGGCCCGGCGCTGGCCGAGACCGAGCGCGACCTGCCGATGAAGTGGATGCTGATCGCGCTGATCGCCTTCACCCTGCCGCTGCTGGGCCTGTACCAGGCCATCGTCGGCCAGTGGCACGTGTCGATCCCGATGACCATCATCATGATCGTCGCCGGCTTCCTGTTCGTGTCCGTGTCGGCCTACCTGGCTGGTCTGATTGGTTCGTCCAACAACCCGGTCTCGGGCATCACCATTTCCACCATCCTGTTCGCCTCGGTGGTGCTGGTGCTGCTGCTGGGCAAGGACGGCCTGATTCCGGTCGGCGTTGGCGGTGCTCCGCTGGGTGCGGTGGCCGCAATCATGATCGGTGCGGTGGTCTGCTGTGCTGCCGCCGTCGGCGGTGACAACCTGCAGGACCTCAAGGCCGGTTATCTGGTCGGCGCGACGCCGTGGAAGCAGCAGCTGATGCTGGGCATCGGTGCTTTCTCCTGCGCCCTGATCATGGCGCCGGTGCTGAACCTGCTGGCCCATGCCTACGGTATCGGTGCACCGACCGCCGAGCACCCCAACTCGCTGGCAGCACCGCAGGCCAACCTGATGGCTTCGGTTGCGCGTGGTCTGTTCGGTGGCGAACTGCCGTGGGGAATGATCGCGCTGGGCGCTGGCGTTGGCGCGGTGATCATCGCCGTCGACGAGTGGCTGAAGAAGACCGGCAAGCGTTTCCGCGTGCCGGTGCTGGCTGCTGCCATCGGTATCTACCTGCCGCTGGAACTGATGGTGCCGATCTTCCTCGGCGGCCTGCTGGCCCATCTGGTCGAGCGCTTCCACAAGCTGCGTGCCGAAGACGAAGAAGGCCGTGACCGCGTGCACCGCCCGGGCGTGCTGTTTGCCGCTGGCCTGATCACCGGTGAGGCCTTGATGGGTATCGCAATCGCGGTGCCGATCGTGGTCAGCGGCCAGGGCGACGTACTGGCACTGCCGCTGGGCGGGTTTGCCGATACCTGGGCAAGCGTGTCGGCCTGGGTGGGTCTGTTCGTGCTGTTCTTGGTTGGCCTGCTGATGTACCGCATCGGCAAGAAGGGCGAGCCGGCGGCGAAGGCCTGAGGACTGATTCGACGGGTGACTCTGCTGTCCCTTCTCCCGCCTGCGGGGGAAGGTGCCCCGAAGGGGCGGATGGGGGGAGCTTTTGATTTTGACTCGGCTGTGGGCTTGAAGCTTTAGAGCCAAAGCCAAAGCCAAAGCCAAAGCACCCCTCCCCAACCCTCCCCTTGGCCTGCGGCCAAAGGGAGGGGGCTTGAAGCCAGAGCCAGAGCCAGAGCCAGAGCGCCCTCACCCCAACCCCCGCTCCGCGCCCCAGCCCTTGCGCCGGCGCAAGGGCGTTCAAGGAGCAGCGAACCTGTGGTTCGCAAGCTGCTCCTCTCACCCCGCTTTGCAGGAGAGGGGCTTGGGCAGAAGCGAAGCAAGGCAATACCAGCAAAGCCGCCCTTGGGCGGCTTTGCTGTTTCCGGCGGTTGTGCGGGCATGACTTCAAGCCTTTGCAGTGGGGTGGGCTGGCCGCCTACCATCGGGGTTTGCCTTTGTCTGGGAGTTGCCCATGAAGCTTCGTCACGCCCTGTTGCCGCTGTGCCTGTTGGCCGCCTTGCCATCATTGGCCAGTGCGCGCGGTTTTGAAGTCCGCGACATGGTCAAGCTGGACCGCGCGTCCGCGCCGATGCTCAGCGCCAATGGTGCGCAGGTGGTGTTCGCCAAGCGCATCGTCGATGCCGACCTCAAGGCCAGCAGCAGCCTGTGGATCCGTGACCTGCGCACCCGTGACATGGCACCGCCGAAGCAGCTGAGCCCGGTTGGCTGGAACGTCAATTCGGCCTCGATCGAAGGCCAGAACGTGTACTTCCTCAGCGCCAAGAACGGCAGCCAGCAGCTGTACGTGATGCCGCTGGCTGGCGGCGAGCCGCGCCAGCTCACCGATTTCGCATTGGACGTGGACAGCTACCGCATCTCGCCGCAGGGCGACCGCGTGCTGTTCAGCACCGGCGTGTTCCAGGACTGCGGTTCGGACCTGGCCTGCACCAGCAAGCGTCTTGAGAAGGAAAAGGCCGACAAGAGCAGCGGCCAGGTCTACGACAGCATGTTCGTGCGCCATTGGGATACCTGGGCCGACGGCCGTCGCAACACCTTGTTCGTGGCCCCGCTGCCGGCGGCAGGCGCAGCTGCGGTGAAGGGTGCATCGGCGATCAGCGCGACGCTGGCCGGCGATGCACCGTCCAAGCCGTTCGGCGGCAATGAAGACTTCGTGTGGTCGCCGGATGGCAAGACCGTCGTCGCCAGCATCCGCGTGCAGGGCAGCAAGGAGCCGTGGTCGACCAACTTCGACCTGTACAAGCTCGATGCTGCCGGCAAGCAGGCGCCGGTCAACCTGACCGCTGCCAACCCCGCATGGGATGCCGGTCCGGTGTTCAGCGCCGACGGCAAGACCCTGTTCTACCGCGCGATGAAGCGCCCGGGTTTCGAAGCTGACCGTTTCGGCCTGATGGCGATGGACCTGGCCAGCGGCAAGGTCAATGAGATCGCCGCGCAGTGGGACCGTTCGGCCGATGGCATCACCTTGTCGGCCGATGGCCAGACTATCTACACCACCGCACAGGACATGGGCGAACACCCGCTGTTCGCGGTCAACATCGCCAGCGGCGAGCCGACCAAGCTGGTGGGCGAGGGCAGCATCTCGTCGTTCGACATCGCCGGTGATGCGCTGGCCTTCACCCGCAACTCGCTGAAGAGCGGCGACCAGGTGTTCACCAGCAGCACCGTTGCCGGCGCACCGCAGCGCGCCATCACCCAGAGCGCCGGTGAAATGCTGGACGGCGTGAACTTCGGTGACTTCGAGCAGTTCTCGTTCAAGGGCTGGAACGACGAGACCGTGCACGGTTACGTGGTCAAGCCGCACAACTACCAGGAAGGCAAGAAGTACCCGGTTGCGTTCCTGATCCACGGCGGCCCGCAGGGCAGCTTCGGCAATGGCTGGAGCTACCGTTGGAACCCGCAGACCTATGCCGGTCAGGGCTACGCGGTGGTGATGATCGATTTCCACGGTTCCACCGGTTACGGCCAGGCTTTCACCGATGCGATCAGCCAGCACTGGGGCGATCGCCCGCTGGAAGACCTGCAGAAGGGTTGGGCTGCGGCGCAGCAGAAGTACAGCTTCCTCAACGGTGACAAGGCCTGTGCGCTGGGCGCCAGCTACGGCGGCTTCATGGTCAACTGGATTGCCGGCAACTGGAACGAGCCGTGGAAGTGCCTGGTGAACCATGACGGTGTGTTCGACCAGCGCGCCATGGGTTATGCCACCGAAGAGCTGTGGTTCACCGAGTGGGAGCAGGGTGGAACCCCGTACGACGTGCCGCAGAACTACGAGAAGTTCAACCCGGTCAACCACGTCGCCAACTGGAAGAAGCCGATGCTGGTGGTGCAGGGCCAGCTGGATTACCGCATCCCGGTGGAGCAGGGCCTGGCCACGTTCACCGCGCTGCAGCGCCAGGGTATCGAGTCCAAGTTCCTGTACTTCCCGGACGAGAACCACTGGGTGCTGAAGCCGCATAACAGCGTGCAGTGGCATGACACGGTCAATGGCTGGTTGAAGCAGCACATCGGCGAATGATGTTGGGAGAAAGGCATGCGTTGGCATGCCTTTCTTTTTCTGGGAGCGAAGAAGCGCCCCCTTCCGCCCTTCGAGTACCCCTGCCTTCGTGGGGGGCAGACCCTTCTCTCGGAAGGGTTGGAGAAGGGAGCGGTCAGCGGACATTGTTGCAAGCTCATGGCCCTCTCCCTCCGGGAGAGGGGTTGGAGTGAGGGCGATGGAGTTGCCGGATCCATACGTTCTGCACGAACCAAGCTTCCTTCATCAGGAAGTTGCGCAAGTGGCAGGTTCTTTCACGTGGACAAGGGGGGGCTTGTCCGCAATCACTGCATGCAAGGGGATAGACGATGATGGCAGCCGCAACAGGCGCACTCATCAGCAATGACATCATCGTGTTCGGCCTGATCGCCGCCACCTTGGGCGTTATTTTCTGGACATCGGGCAGCAGCAAGCCGCTGCTGAAGAAGTTCTACAGCTTCGTACCCGCGTTGCTGCTGTGTTATTTCATTCCCGGCGTGTACAACACCGTCGGCCTGATCGACGGCGAAACCACCAAGCTCTACAACCCGATCGCGCGTGATGTGTTCCTGCCCGCGGCGCTGGTGCTGTTGACGCTGTCCATCGACCTGAAAGGCATCCTCGGCCTGGGCTGGAAGATGCTGGCGATGTATGTGGCGGCGGTGCTGAGCATCATGCTCGGCGCGGTGGTCGCGTTCCAGGTAATGGCCTGGCTGCATCCAGAAACGGTAGCCGGGGCAACCTGGGGTGGCATGGCAGCGCTGGCCGGCAGCTGGATCGGTGGCGGCGCCAACATGCTGGCGATGAAGGAGATCTTCGAAGTCGATGCCACCACCTTCGGCCAGTTCGCGGTGGTGGACGTTGGCGTCGGCTACGTGTGGATGGCGGTGCTGATCTTCTTTGCATCGCGTGCACCGGCCATGGACAAGCGCAGTGGCGCCGATACACGCGCGCTGGATGATCTGCGTGACCGCGTGGCCAGCTACCAGGCACAGCATGCGCGCATTCCGACGCTGGGTGACCTGATGGTGATGGCTGGTGTGGCCTTCGGTGCGGTCGCACTGGCGCACGGCCTGGCCGCACCGCTGGCCGAGTGGTTTGCCGCAAACGTCAGCTGGTCCAGCTCGGTGAGCATGGACAAGCCGTTCGTGTGGGTGGTGATGCTGGCGACCTTCATCGGTCTGGGCCTGAGCTTCACCCGCGTGCGCGAGCTGGAAGGCGTAGGCGCGTCGAAGTGGGGCTCGATGTTCCTGTACTTCCTGATCGCCTGCATCGGCATGCAGATGGATCTGTTGGCGTTGCTGGAGAAGCCGTGGTTGTTCGCGCTGGGCGTGCTGTGGATCGGCGTGCACATCGTGCTGCTGTGGCTGGCTGGCAAACTGTTGAAGGTGCCGTTCTTCTATTTCGCCATTGCTTCGCAGAGCAATATCGGCGGGCCGGCTTCGGCGCCGGTGCTGGCGACCGCCTTCCATCCGGCCTTGGCGCCGGTGGGCGTGCTGCTGGGCACCTTGGGCTATGCGGTCGGTACCGGTGCGGCCTATGTGGTGGGGATCACGCTCCGGGCTATGGCTGGGGCTGGGTGAGAAGCGGCGCGTTTTGCGCGCCTTCCCCTCTCCCCAACCCCTCTCCCGGGGGGAGAGGGGCTTCACAACTGCAGTTGCACATATTGCTAGCGCTCGGGTCGCACTGAGCTCCTCTCCCCTTGCGCCAGCGCAGGGGCCGGGGCGCGGAGCGGGGGTTGGGGAGAGGGGTTGGGGAGAGGGGAGGCGCGCAGCGCTGCTTTCGCTGAACAAGACCCCTGTCCGCCACCATGCTAGGCTCCATCCTCCCACGCCACGTAACCAACGTGGCGTTTTTATTTCCCTTCGATCGACAGGAACAGGCCTTATGCCGACCGAACCCAATACTGCGCTCATCACCAATGACATCGTCGGCCTCGGCCTGATCGCTGCCACATTGGCCCTGATCTTCTGGTTGGCCAGTGGCCCAACCCCGCTCTGGAAGAAGGTATTCACCTGGGTCCCAGCACTGCTGCTGTGCTACTTCATCCCTGCCATTTACAACACCACCGGTTTGATCGATGGCCACGGCACCAAGCTCTACAACCCGATCGCGCGTGATGTATTGCTGCCGGCGGCGCTGGTTCTGCTCACGCTTTCCATCGACCTGAAAGGCATTGCCAGGCTCGGCCCCAAGTTGCTGGTGATGTTCGTCACCGGCACCGTGGGCATCGTGCTGGGTGCGGCGGTGTCGTTCCAGGTGATGAAGTTCATCCATCCGGAAACCGTGGCCGGTGATACCTGGGCCGGCATGGCGGCGTTGGCCGGCAGCTGGATTGGCGGCGGCGCCAACATGGCGGCCATGCGCGAAACCTTCAACGTCGATGCGACCACCTTCGGTCAGATCGCGGTCGTCGATGTGGCCTGCGCCAGCCTGTGGATGGCGGTGCTGCTGTGGTTGGCTGGCCGCTCGCAGGCGATCGATGCCAAGAGCGGTGCCGATACCTCGGCCATCGATGACATGAAGCGTCGCATCGCCGAATACGAAGCCAAGAGTGCGCGCAATCCAAGCCTGACCGACCTGATGGTGATCGTTGGCGTCGGTCTGGGTGTTGTTGGTCTGGCGCATGCCCTGGCGACGCCGCTGGCTGCTTGGTTTGGTGCCAATGTCAGTTGGGCCAGCAAGGCCTCGCTGGATTCGTCATTTGTATGGGTGGTGATGCTTTCCACCGTTGCCGGCCTGCTGCTGAGCTTTACCCGTGCGCGCAACCTGGAAGCGGCGGGCGCATCGAAGATCGGCACCTTGTTCCTGTATTTCCTGATTGCCTGCATCGGTATGCAGATGGATCTACTGTCGCTGGCCGATCGCCCCTGGCTGTTCCTGCTCGGTGTGATCTGGATGGGCGTGCATATCGGCCTGCTGTACGTGGTTGGCCGGATGCTGCGCACGCCGCTGTTCTTCTTCGCCATTGGTTCGCAGGGCAATATCGGTGCGGCGGCATCGGCACCGGTGGTGGCAGCTGCATTCCATCCGACGCTGGCGCCGGTGGGCGTGCTGCTGGGTACGGTGGGCTATGCCACCGGCACGGTGATCGCCTACATGACTGGCCTGATGCTGAAGTGGATGGCTGGCGCCTGAGCCTTTGGCTGGTGTTGTGGGAGCGGCGTAAGCCGCGAAACCTACAAATCATGCGATTGCGATGATGGCGTGATCTGCAGCAACACCAGCTTCGCGGCTTACGCCGCTCCTACAAATGGGGTTATCGGTAAGGCCTCTGCCGAGCGTGGCTCGGCACTACAG
>NZ_JASCOR010000136.1 GCF_029959445.1 Stenotrophomonas sp. PS02298
CCGGCCCCTTCTTTACACCGGGGCCCTCCCCGGCCGCGCGCGCCCCCCCCCGCTCCTACAACCAAGGGCGGGCAGCACTGCACCGCTGCAAGGCGTAAAATGGTGGGCTGAACCCCCGCCAGCCTTCAGCAAGCGAGCAAGCCGTGACATCGATCAAGCAGGAAGACCTCATCCAGTCCGTCGCCGACGCACTGCAGTACATCTCGTACTACCACCCGGTCGACTACATCAAGAACCTTTCCGCCGCCTATGAGCGCGAAGAGTCGCCGGCGGCCAAAGAGGCCATCGCCCAGATCCTGATCAACTCGCGCATGTGTGCCGAAGGCCATCGGCCGATCTGCCAG
This sequence comes from Stenotrophomonas sp. PS02298, assembly GCF_029959445.1. Taxonomy (GTDB): domain Bacteria; phylum Pseudomonadota; class Gammaproteobacteria; order Xanthomonadales; family Xanthomonadaceae; genus Stenotrophomonas. The sequence continues at coordinate 345 of NZ_JASCOR010000136.1, forward strand.
GACACCGGCATCGTCACCGTGTTCCTGGAAATCGGCATGAACGTGCGCTGGGACGACGCCACCATGGGTGTCGAGGACATGGCCAATGAAGGCATCCGCCGCGCCTACGCCTACCCGGACAACAAGCTGCGCGCCTCGGTGCTGGCTGATCCGGCCGGCAAGCGCACCAATACCAAGGACAACACCCCGGGCGTGGTCAACGTCAAGGTCGTGCCGGGCAATACGGTCGATGTGATCGTCGCCGCCAAGGGTGGCGGTTCGGAGGCCAAGAGCAAGTTCGCCATGCTCAATCCGTCCGATTCCATTGTTGACTGGGTCCTCAAGACGGTGCCGACCATGGGCGCTGGCTGGTGCCCGCCGGGCATGCTCGGCATCGGCATCGGCGGCACTGCCGAAAAGGCGATGCTGCTGGCCAAGGAATCGCTGATGGAGCCGATCGACATTACCGATCTGCAGGCCCGCGGCGCCTCCAACCGTGCCGAAGAGCTGCGCCTGGAGCTGTACGAGAAGGTCAATGCACTGGGCATCGGCGCGCAGGGCCTGGGTGGCCTGACCACGGTGCTCGACATCAAGGTCAAGGATTTCCCGACCCACGCCGCCAACCTGCCCATCGCGATGATCCCGAACTGCGCCGCTACCCGCCACGCGCACTTCACCCTGGATGGCAGTGGCCCGGTGATGCTGGACCCGCCGTCGCTGGAAGACTGGCCCAAGCTGACCTACGACGCGTCCAAGGGCACCCGCGTCGATCTGGACAACATCACCCCGGAAGAAGTGGCTGCATGGAAGCCGGGCCAGACCTTGCTGCTCAACGGCAAGTTGCTGACCGGCCGCGACGCCGCGCACAAGCGCATGGTCGAGATGCTCAACAAGGGTGAGCAGCTGCCGGTGGACCTGAAGGGTCGCTTCATCTATTACGTCGGCCCGGTCGATCCGGTGCGTGACGAAGTGGTTGGTCCGGCCGGCCCGACCACCGCCACTCGCATGGACAAGTTCACCCGCCAGATCCTTGAGCAGACCGGCCTGCTGGGCATGGTCGGCAAGGCCGAGCGTGGCCCGGCTGCGATCGAGGCGATCCGCGACAACAAGTCGGCCTACCTGATGGCGGTTGGTGGCTCGGCCTATCTGGTGTCCAAGGCGATCAAGGCCTCCAAGGTCGTCGGCTTTGCTGATCTGGGCATGGAAGCCATCTACGAATTCACCGTGCAGGACATGCCGGTGACCGTGGCGGTCGACTCCACCGGCGAATCGGTGCACAAGACCGGTCCGCGCGAATGGCAGGCACGCATCGGCAAGATTCCAGTGATCGTCGAGTAATCGAACGCTGTCACTGGTGATGCCACGACGGCCCGGGCTATGCTCGGGCCGTCGTCGTTTCCAGGGATTGTCCGATGTGCAGGTTCAAATGGGTGCTTGTTCCGATGGTGTTGTTGCTCGCCGCTTGCGCAAGCGGAAGCGGTTGGGATGGCGCGCCGCGCAATGATCCCGCAGCCTGCGTGACGTACTGTCAGAACGCCTATCAGCGCTGCAATGCCAACCCGCGCAGTTACGGCGACTGCGGTGAAGCGAACCGCAACAACCAGTGCGACAAGATCACCAATCCGGAGCTGCGCGGTGCCTGCCAGACCTCACAGGCGTTCTGCCAGAACAGGTCAGCTGCGTCGGTGTGTGGTGAGCGCTTGAACAGTTGCATGAACAGCTGCAACTGAACCAGCCGATAGTTGCGACGCACCTGTAGTGCCGAGCCATGCTCGGCAGAGGCTTTCCCGGGAAGCCATCAAATCATCAGCTCCGCAGCCTATGCCGCTGCCACGAAAGCACGGCGGCGCTGCGTCTGCTTCCTCCCTTTGCCGCAGGCAAGGGGAGGGCTGGGGAGGGGGGCTTTTGATCTTTGCTGTTGCTGCAGCGGTTGGTTCATCAGCTTCGCGGCTTACGCCGCTCCTACAAGTGCGGTCTCTGGCCTGGTTAAAATGTGTTTTTCCAGCCGGGTACCCAGCGCATGTCAGTTGTTCTGTACGGATCGCAAAGCACTGCTTCGTTGGTGGTGCATTGGTTGCTGATCGAGCTGGGTATCGCGCATGAGCTGCGCCAGCTGGATTTTGAGCGTGGCGAACAGAAGTCAGCGGAGTTCCTGGCGATCAATCCTGCCGGCCGCGTGCCTGCGCTGATCATGGATGGGCAGGTGCTGACCGAGTCCGCTGCCATTGCCATGCATCTGGCCGATCTGCACCCGCAGGCAGGGCTGGCACCAGCGCCGGGCAGCGCCGCGCGCGGCGACTACTACCGCTGGATGTGTTTCTGCGTGTACACCTTGATGCCAGCCTATCGCGGCTGGTTCTATCCGCAGGAGCCTGCTGGTGAATTGCATGCAGAGGAAGTGAAGCAGCGGGCCCGGCTGCAGTTGGAAGCGGCCTGGCAGCAGATGGCTGATCATCTGGAAGCACGTGGCCCCTATGTTCTGGGCGACCCGCTGAGCGTCGTCGATTTCATGTTGACCATGCTGATGCGCTGGAGCCGCAACATGCCGCGCCCTACCGACAGCTGGCCGGTGCTGGCTGCGCACGCGGCGCGGATGAAGGCGCGGCCGGCGTTTACCGAGGTCTATCGGCGTGAGGGGATCAGTGATTGGTTGTGAGCGTGGTGCTGCGGTGACATTGGTGGCTTCGCGGCTTATGGCCCGAGGCCACCCAGCGCCGCTCGTACAACAGCCGGTGCGGATCGCTCAATCGACGTGGTCCTCGAACTTGCGCCCGCCCTGGAACGGCATCAGGTGCTGTTTGATGATGCCGTTCGGCACCGTCTCCAGCTTCATCACGCCATATTCCTGTGGCCATTGGGCTTGATCGCGCGGTAGCTTGAAGGTGCCCATCAGCATGTCCACCAGTGGCAGGTGGATGGCGTAGTTGACGTCGACGTAGTCCTGCTGCCGGGCGTGGTGCCAGTGATGGTAGCGCGGCAGTACCAGCAGGTATTCCAGCCAGCCGAAGCGGATGCCGAGATTGGCGTGTGCGAGAACCGCCTGCAGGCCGACCAGGATCACGTAGGCATTCACCGCCGGGGTGGAGAAGCCAAGGACCAGCAGCGGCAACAACACCGCACTGCGGGTCAACACGATCTCGACAAAGTGCACGCGTGAGCCGGCCAGCCAGTCCATGTGCCGGCTGGAGTGGTGCACGGCGTGGAAGCGCCAGAGCCAGGGGATGTTGTGATAAGCGCGGTGCAGCAGCGCCTGCGCCATGTCGGCGACAAAGACTGCGATCAGGAATTGTGCCCACACCGGAAGTGACTGGATGGCTGCCTTCAAGGAGGGGAACGCTGCCAGCCCGGCGATGGTCGAGGTGGAAGCGGTGACCAGGATCAGGATGAACTGCACCAGTACGTGGCTCATGAAGAAGTAGGCCACATCGGTACGCCAGCCAGGACGCAACGGCGACAGCTCACGCTTGCCCAGGTATCGTTCCAGCGGCACGAATACCAGCGCCGAGAAGAACAGCGACAGCACGAACCAATCCAGGCCCAGCGAGTACGGCGTCTGGCCGATGGCGTCGAACTGCACGTTGGTGCCGCCGAGCAGCACCGCCAGAGTTGCCGTGCCCACGCCCAGTGTGGCGATGCGCTTGTTGCGATCACGCAGGATCGCGACGGTTCCCATGATGAACGCAGCGGCCAGCCCGACCAACAGCAGGTGGCGGGCAAACTGTTCGTTGTAGACAGCGCGGAACTCGCGGCTGGTCAGCAGTTCGGGGAAGTGGAAGCAGGCGACTGCGAGCAGGCTCAGCACACCGAGCAGGGCGGAGCCGTAGGCAAAGAATGAGCGGCGGGCATGGGCCATTGCGGACTTCCTGTCGTTGGTGAGCGGATTCTGCCTGTGTCTGCTGAATGGCGGAAGTAGGGGGATGCGTTCGGCGGGCCGACTTCACGCCCGCTGCGCGCTTGGGCGAGTAGCTTGGCATGGACAACACAGCAGTCAGGCCATGCGTTTGCTGGTTGGGCTGGCGGCAATTACCAGGAGTGAATGGATGAGTGGATTGACGGTTCCGGTGAGCACGACGGATCACATCCAGGGCAGCCTGGATGAGCCGGTCGTGCTGGTTGAATATGCCGACTTCCAATGCCCGTCCTGCGGTGAGGCTTTTTCGCTGGTCAAGCGCCTGCAGCAGCGCTTTGGCGAAGGCTTGTGCCTGGTATTTCGCCACTTCCCGCTGGTGCAGGCGCACCCGCAGGCGTTACCTGCGGCGATCACTGCCGAGTATGCCGCTGCCCATGGCAGGTTCTGGGATGCGCATGACGCACTGTTCCGCAACCAGCAGCAGCTGGGCGAGTTGGTCTATCGCGAGTTGATGCGTGAACTGGGCTTGCCGGAAGAAGGTTTGGCCGCAGCGATGGACGACAGCGGCAATCTGCTGCGGATACAGCGTGATATCGAGAGCGGCATGGGCAGCGGCGTCACTGGTACGCCCAGCTTCTTCATCAACGGCGCGTTGTTCCAGCCCAGGCAAAGCTTCGAGGAGCTCTACGACGCCATCGTCCAGGCCGGCGCCAAGCGCAGCTGAGGCTGCCTGGCGCACGCCACGGCGGCGCCAGGGCAGGTGTTGCAGCTATCGTGGCTCATCCGATGAGGCTGAGCACGGTTTCCGGTGGGCGGCACAGGGCCGTGCCCTTGGCGGTACGCACGATCGGGCGATTGATCAGCGTCGGGTGCTGGCTCATCGCTTCGACCAGTGCCGCCTCGTCTTCGAGTTTGGCGGCCAGCCCAAGCTCGGCGTAGGCTGCCTCCTTATTGCGCAGCAGGTCGCGGGCGGGCATGCCCATGGCGTCCAACAGCGTGCGCAGCTGCGCGGCCGTGGGCGGGTTGTCGAGGTAGTTGATCACCTCGACGTCGGCACCGGCTTCCTGCAGCAGCGCCAGCGCGCCGCGTGAATTGGAACAGCGGTTGTTGTGCCAGATGGTCGCTTTCATTGTTCAGAACCACTCCAGCAGGGACACGCCAAGGCCGATGTAGGTGGCGCGGTGGTTGTAGTCGATCATGCTCTCGCCGTAGCCATCGAATACCTGTACATGGCCGCGCAGCAGCTTGTTGATGGGGAAGCCGTAATCCATCTGCAGCGAGCCATGCGAACGATCACCGCTGCGCAATGAGTGGCGGCCAGTGATGGCCAGCTCATGGCCGTTGCGGTTGTAGACCAGGGTGGCGTCACCGCGGCCCATGTAGTCCTCGATGTCCGGATTGTTGTCGTCGCGTCGACCTTCCGGAATGCGGTACCAGGGGCGCAGCATGATCGCCCAGTTCTCACGGTCCAGGCCGACGTTCATCACCACCCGGTTCCAGCTGCGCGAAAGTGGATCGCTGCGGCCATTGGATTGATGGTTGAGGCTGAAGCCGGTCATGCGCCCGTTCCAGCCAAACAGCGAGTAGCCGTTGCGGAAGGTCAGCATCACCTCGGGTTCGTAGTTGGTTTCGCGGAACGGACGCGACAGTTCACTGTTGTAGGCCTGCCAGCGCGAGCTCTGGGTATAGCCAACCCAGATGTCGCCGTTGTCGCCGAACAGGTTTTCGGTGACCTTGGTCTTGAAGCTGAGCTGGAACTTCAGCTCGGTGCTGTCCAGCTCCTCGGCCTGGGTGACGGTGTTGTTGGGGTTGGGCGAGTGCGGCATCTCGTTGGGCTTGCTGCTCCAGAAGGCCGGCAACAGATAGACGGGTTTGTAGGCGCGCAGCTGGAACAGGCCCAGCTTGGAGTCCTTGGCCAGTTCCCAACGGCTGTCCAGCAAGGAGCCGCGGCCGGCATTGGCGGCTGCAGAATCCAGTTCGTCATGTGCGAACAGCTCGTTGCGGCGTGGTAGTGGCTGGTCCAGTTCCTTGGCGGTGGCCTTGGCCTCCTTGCGCGCCTGCTGTGCAGCGGCGGCCGCGGCATCGGCCGCGCGGGTGTCGGTGGGGGTGCGGCCGAGTGCGCTGTCGTAGCAGGCCAGGCGGGTGGCATCGGTCTCAAGCGCGAAGCAGGCCTGCGGCGAGGCGGGGGTTGGCATCGATTCCTGCGCGAGAGCCGAAGCGCTGGCACCGCTCAGGATGAGCAGCAGGGCATGGCGAAGAGCGTGTGTTTGCATGAGTTCCATCCGGTCGCTGTGGGGTGGCCGGGCCGGGGCAATCGGGGAAATTGCACGCCGGCAGCAGTGGCAAGTTGAGGATTGTCGGTGATTACCCTGTCCACGTGGGGTCAGGGCGGCGTTCAGAAGAACCAGGCAATGGCGAACACGCCGACCATGGCGACGGCCAGGCCGAGCTTGAGTGCGACCCCGAGGACGATGCCAAGCCAGGTGCCGAGGCCGACCTTGGTGGCCTGGCCGAGCTGGCGGCCGTGCAGGTACTCACCGCCGAGAGCGCCGAGGAACGGACCTACGAACAGGCCGATCGGCATGAAGAACAGGCCGACCACCGTACCTATCGCCGAGCCGATCAGGGCCAGCTTGCTGGCGCCCACCTTCTTGGCGCCAGCGACGGTGCAGATCACATCCACGATGATCGAGATGACCGTCAATACGCCCAGTACCACCAGGGGCAGCCAGCCTACCCGGTTGAAGCCGTCGCCCCAGGCGGCCAGCAGCAAGCCGACGAACACCAGCGGGACCCCCGGCAGCGCGGGCAGGATGATGCCGGCGATGCCGACCAGGACCAGCAGGGCGCCAACCAGATAGAAGATGAATGAATAGTCCATGTGTGCTCTGAAGGGGGTCGTATAGGGGTTGACTTTAATGCATGTGCCGGTGTTGCAATTTATTTAGCCCCGAGTTAAGTTGCAGCCGCTGAGCTTGGCAAGGTCACCGTGAATCGTGGCCTGATGGGTAGATCCAAGGATTTGCTGCATCGCTGCACCTCGCTTCCTCCTTGCAACCAGCCGCCTCACCGGGCGTAACCATCAAACGAAAGAGCTACAGGGAGTAAGTCGAGATGTCTGATCGCGAAACCGGTACCGTCAAGTGGTTCAACGACGCCAAGGGCTTCGGCTTCATCAGCCGCGAAAATGGTGAGGACGTGTTCGTGCACTTCCGCGCCATCCAGACCGATGGCTTCAAAAGCCTGAAGGAAGGCCAGAAGGTCACCTTTACCGTTGTGCAGGGCCAGAAGGGCCTGCAGGCTGACGCCGTACAGCCGGCCTGATCCGGCGGTCGTGCAGTCAAAAGAAAGGCCCGCGCAAGCGGGCCTTTCTCCGTCAGCGGTGACGGGAACGGCTCAGCGGAGCACCACGCGGCCGTTGACCACGCGCACATAGGTGTTCTCGCGGATCCCGCCCAGGTCCTTCTGGTTGACCACGATCACGCGGCCATCGTCCATGCGCACCTGGATGTCATACGAGTTGCCGGTGACGTTCTGCTGGATCTTGTTACCGGCCATGGCGCCACCAACCGCGCCTGCGACGGCGGCGATGTTCTGGTTGCCCTTGCTGCCGCCGGTCTTGTCGGAGATCTCGTGGCCGGCGACTGCGCCGACGATGCCGCCCAGAATGGCGCCGGTGGCGCTGGGCGCGGTGCGGCCGGAAGCGACGGTATCGATGCGGGTGACGATGCCGCAGTCGGTGCAACGGTTCTGGTTGTAGCCGTTGTTGTTGCCGTAGTTGCCACCATTGTTGTAGCCGCCGTTGTTGTAGCCACCACCGTAACCGGGGGAGGTGGCGCAACCGGCCAGGGCCAGACTGGCAATTGCGCCTGCAGCGATCAGTTGGATCTTCATGGTGTTTCTCCTTGCCAGATTGAAAGTGGGTACAACTGAGTGACCCGCGGCGAAGATCCTGCGGTTTTGCATGTGAATGGAGGGCCAATCACATGTGAAAACGCAGTTTGCTTACTTGAAGTCCTGATGGCACGACTTGCAGTCGCTGCCGATTTTTTGCACCGCAGCAGCCAACGCGGCGCAGTCTGCAGGCGGCTTGGCCAATGCATCGTTCAAGGTGGCGCGGAAGCGACTGGCGTGCTGCTGGAAACGCTCGTCATCGCGCAGGCCCGGGAATGCGGTCTCCAGGTCATTGGCCAACGCGCGCAGCGTCTGCAGGCGTGGTGTGCTGTCGGTGACGCTGCAGCGGTTCTGCTTCCGGCTCTCATCCAGCAACTGGGCCTGCTTGGCCATGACCGTCATCAGACTGTCCGGGAAGTGATCCTGGCGGGCCTGGATGGCGCGCATGCCCATCACGGTGGCGATCACCCCGATCAGCAGGCCGGCGAGCAGGACGAACAGGTAGCGCGAGGCTTTGGACGGGGGACGGACGGGTGCAGGGTCGGACATTGCGTTGGCTCCAGGCTACGTGGCAAAGGGGTTCGACTGCCGGGCATTATGCAGCGGCACAAGCGAAGCCCGTGTCATCGTGCCGATGGTCGGCTCGCCGCCACGCCGGGGCAGGCCGTAAAATGTGCTGATGAAAGAAGAATTACGTGAGCGCTTTGCCGGCATCGACCGGCTGTACGGGGCAGGCACCATCACCCATCTGAGCGGCTGCAAGGTCGCCGTGGTTGGCATGGGTGGGGTCGGTTCGTGGATCGTGGAAGCGCTGGTGCGCTCGGCGGTGGGTCACTTGAGCCTGATCGACGCCGACGATATCTGCGTGTCCAACACCAATCGCCAGCTGCCGGCGATGGCTGGGCAATACGGTCGCAACAAGTCTGTGGCGATGGCTGAACGCTGCCGTGCGATCAACCCGGATGTCCAGGTCGAGGCGGTGGAGTCGTTCCTGACCCCCGCCAACATGGCCGAGTTGCTGGACCGTGGTTTTGATCTGGTGATCGATGCCTGTGACAGCTTCCGGGTGAAGGTGGAGACCATCGCCTGGTGCCGCCGCCGCAAGCTGCCGATGATCACCATCGGCGCGGCTGGCGGGCGTACCGATCCAACGCTGGTACGGGTGCGTGATGTGTCCCGTACCGAGCATGACGCGATGATGGCGCTGATCCGCAAGAAGCTGCGCAGCGAGTTCAACTTCCCCAAGAACGCGCAACGCTACTTTGGTGTGCCGGCGGTGTATTCGCTGGAGAACGTGAAATACCCGCAGGCAGATGGCAGCGTCTGTGGCATCCGCCCGAACCTGGGCCCGGATGAGGCCTTGAAGCTGGATTGCGGCGGTGGCTTGGGCGCGGCAACGCATATCACTGGTGCGTTTGCATTTGTGGCGGTGGGCAAGGCGCTGGAGATGCTGTTGAAGAACCGCGGATAAAAGCGAGCGGGCTTGTAGGGCTTGTGGGAGCGGCGTAAGCCGCGAAGCTGGCATTGTTGAAGTCGCCAGCTTGTTCGCGATCTGAGTGAGCTTTGGCTTCGCGGCTTACGCCGCTCCCACAATCGGACCTAGAACCTGAAAAGCCTCTTCGCATTGGCCGTGGTCTGCGCGGCGATATCCGCCGCCGGTTGCTGGCGCAGTTCAGCAACGGTGTCGACAATCTGCCGCAGCCGCGAAGGCTCGTTGCGTTGGCCGCGGATGCCGGCATCTGGCTGATCCGGGGCATCGGTTTCCAGCAGCAGGAACTCCAGCGGCATCTGCGTCACCAGGCCGCGCAGACGGTTGGCGCGGGTGTAGGTGATGGGGCCGCCAAGGCCGATCATGAAGCCCAGGTCCCATAGCTGCCTGGCCTGCTCCGGACTGCCGGAGAAACTATGCACCACGCCGCTGAGTCCGCCAACGCGGCGGATGCGCAGGATCACTTCATCCAGGGCGCGGCGCGCATGCACGATCAGGGGCAGCTGGGCGTCCCGTGCCAGTTCCAGTTGGGCCTGGAAATACAGGCGCTGTGCTTCCGGGTCGAGGTCATCGACGAAGAAATCCAGCCCGCATTCACCGATGGCACAGGGTGACTCGCGTTCCACCCAGTCGCGCAGCTGCTGCAGGTGTTCGGGACGGTGCTCAGGCAGGAACATCGGGTGCAGGCCGTAGGCCGGATGCAGGCCTGCATCCGTTGCGCACACCTCGCGAAGTTTGGGCCAACTGGCTGCGGTCACCGCCGGCACGATCTGCACACCCACGCCGCTTGCACGGGCACGGGCGATCACCGCTTCACGGTCAATGTCGAACTCAGCGGCGTCCAGATGACAGTGGCTGTCGATCAGCTGCACGGCTCAGCGCTTGTCCGGCAGTATGGGGGGGGGCGGCCGGGTCCTTGCGTCGCTTCCAGTTGGCGAGCAGCAATGTGCTCAGGCCAAACAGGATCTCATCGACAAACGGAATCGGGTCGGGCAGCAGCATGCTGATGACGAACAGCGCACCGGTCAGCTTGAACAGGGTGGGGTAGCGCAGTTTGCGTGCCCATTCCAGAAACGGCGACAACATCATGCTCGACATGGCGTATCCAGATGAAAAGGGTTCAGACTGTCCCGTGGATCAGGCCCAGCGAGCTGAATATTGCGACGACTTGAGCGATTTCGATAGGGATTCGGCTTAAATACTGGCCTCTGTTCAGCTTATCCATGCTGGAATCCTCCCAACACACACGCGGCCAGCCGCACGGAGACAGATCATGAAGAGCACAACCACGACCGTTTTGGTTGCCGCCGGCGCGTTGCTGGTAGGTGGCATCGCCACCGCCGCCTTCATGCAGGGCCGCGACAAGGCCAGCACCGCCCCGCTGGTCGAGGAAGCACGCCCGGTGCTGGACAACTCGCCTTTGGTGGACGATGCCGCCGTCACCGGCAAGGTGGAGGCTCCGGCCGAACCGCAGCTGCAGTACGCCGACGTGCTCAAGGTCGCTCCGGTGACCCAGAAGGAACGCGTCTACGGCACGGTCACCGGCAGCGATCCGATCCGCGAAACCTCCACCACCAGCACCCCGCACGAAGTCTGCGAGGACGTGGTGGTGCAGGAGCGCCTGCCCGAGCGTGACGGCAATGTTGGCGGTACGGTCGCCGGTGCACTGATCGGCGGCCTGCTCGGCAACCAGGTTGGCGGCGGTAACGGCAAGAAGGCTGCCACTGCGGCAGGTGCCGTGGCCGGTGGCGTGATCGGCAACCAGGTCGACAAGCGTCACGTTGGTGGTCGTGTGGTCAACCGCACCGAGCGCCAGTGCCACACCGAACAGCGTACCGCCGAGTCCAGCCGTATCACCGGCTACAACGTCACCTACCGCAAGCCCGATGGCAGCACCGGCACGATGCGCATGGACAGCCGTCCAGGTGAGCGCGTGTCGCTGGGCAACGCCAACCAGACCATCGGTTACGACGTGACCTATCGCTATGAGGGCGCGGAAAAGACCGTGCGCATGCAGGACAAGCCGGCCAGTGATCGCCTGCCGGTGATCGACGGCCAGCTGGTCACGCAGACCGCGGCGATGGCACCGGCGGACAGTCGCCAGTAACCATCGCAAGCTGTAAACCTGCTTGTTTCATTAGTTGAGTCACCGGAATCCGATGCCAGACCTCTGGCATCGGATTTTTTATTGTTTTGTGGGAGCGGCGTAAGCCGCGAAGCCCACACACGATCAGGTGGCGCGAAAACCA
>NZ_JASCOR010000137.1 GCF_029959445.1 Stenotrophomonas sp. PS02298
GAGCCATGCTCGGCTGAGGCCTTCCCGCTACAGCCCTTGCCGAGCATGGCTCGGCACTACCGTTTCTGCCCCCTCCCTTTCGTGTAGCGAAGAAGAGGGTTGGTGAGGGGTTGGCTTTTGAGGCCTTCCGACATTGTCAGCCTCGCGGCTTACGCCGCTCCTACAAGATCGTCGGTGAAGCCCCTGCCGAGCATGGCTCGGCACTACATGTGCAATACCTCATCCGACTTATCATGGCCGCATGAAGACTTATCTCGTCGGCGGCGCTGTCCGCGATTCCCTGCTCGGCCTGCAGGCCGGTGACCGTGACTGGGTGGTGGTCGGTGCCACGCAAGCGCAGATGGAAACGGACGGTTTCAAGGCCGTAGGCAAGGATTTCCCGGTGTTCCTGCATCCGCTGACCGGTGAGGAATACGCATTGGCGCGCACCGAGCGCAAATCCGGCCGCGGTTATCGCGGCTTCGTGGTGGATGCCGATCCCTCGGTGACGCTGGAAGAAGACCTGCAGCGCCGCGACTTCACCATCAACGCCATCGCACGCGACGAGGAAACCGGCGAGCTGGTCGATCCCTGGGGTGGCGTGCGCGATATCGAACAACGCGTGCTGCGCCATGTCGGCCCGGCCTTCGTCGAAGATCCGCTGCGGGTGCTGCGTGCGGCACGCTTCATGGCCCGCTTTGCACCGCTGGGTTTCACCCTGGCACCGGAAACCGCCGCGCTGATGCGCGCGATGGCCGCCAGCGGCGAGTTGGACGCCTTGGTGCCGGAACGCATCTGGCAGGAACTGCGTCGCAGCCTGACCATGAAACAACCATCCGCCTTCCTGCGCTGCCTGCACGACACCGGCGCGCTGGCCGTGATCCTGCCGGAGGTAGACGCGCTGTACAGCGTACCGCAACGCGCAGAGTTCCACCCGGAAGTGGATACCGGCGTGCACCAGGAAATGGTCAGCGACATGGCCGCACAGCTGGCACCGGGCGATGACCTGATCGGCTTCGCCGCCCTCACCCACGATCTTGGCAAGGCCTTGACCCCAAACGACGAACTGCCGCGCCACATCATGCATGAGCAGCGCGGCCTGAAACCGCTGGCCAAACTCTGCGAACGCCTGAAGATTCCGCTCGACCATCGCCAGTTGGCAGAAGCGGTCTGCCGCGAACACCTCAACGTGCATCGCATCGACGAACTGCGCGACGCTACCGTGCTGGAGCTGATCCAACGCTGCGACGGCTTCCGTCGCCCCGAACGCATCGCACAGATGGCCCTGGTCTGCGAATGCGACAAACGCGGCCGGCTCGGCTTCGAGGACAGCGACTACCCGCAGCGAGCAACCCTGCAGCGCCTGCATGCGGCTGCACTGGCGATCAACGCGCGCGACATCGCTACCGAAGGCCTGCAAGGCCCAGCCATTGGTGAAGCCTTGAAGAAGGCACGAATCAAGGCAATCAGCGCGGCGCGGTGATTGCCAACCGTTGTCGCAGTCGTTGGATGTTGTGGGAGCGGCGTAAGCCGCGAAGCTGGTAATCCCACTGCAAAAGCAGCTGTCTGCAATTGCATGATCTGCCATTGCTTTCGAATTGGTGGCTTCGCGGCTGACGCCGCTCCCACAAACCTGCGAATGGCTGGTTCAGATCTTCAGATAGATCTTGCGGCGGTCCATCCATGCCATCGGTAACCACCAGATCGCCACGAAGCTCAATGCCATCACCATCGAGGCGAACTGTGCGCCAGCCAACCGGCTCAGCCAGCGGTCGAACAGCTGCTCCCACAGCCAGCCCCAGCTGCCGGTTGCCATCATCGCCAGCACCATCGCCGAGGAACCGGCATAAGCGGTGATCGCGTTGACACCGAAGCGGCGCCCCAGCGCGGGCCACTGTCGGCGGTCGATCAGGATGTGCGCCAGCCACAGGCCCGCAAATGCCCAGCCGCCGGTCCACAGCACATACGACGAGGTCCACAGGTTCTTGTTCAAGGGCAGCCACTGCGCCCACAGGCCGCCGGCAACCAACAGCAACACAGCAGCAGGCAGCAATCGCCAAGGGCGCTGCCGCAACAACGCACCGGCACGCAGGCCGAGCAAGGTCGAGGCCAGTGCGCCCAGCGTGGACATCAGCCCTTCGGGATCATGGCCGTGGCCGGTCGCTGGGTCATATTGATACAGCAGCGCACCGAACAACGAAGTATCCACGCGGCTGCTCAGATTGAGCCAAGGCTCCAGCGAACCTCCGGCCACCAATAGTGCAGCGTAGCCGGACAGCAGCACGCCGATGCACAACCACTGCAGCCGCGGCTTCAACCAGATCGCCGCCATGCCAGCAGCGGCGAAACACAGGCCAATGCGTTGCAGCACACCCCATGGCCGGTAGTGCGCCAGGTCCAGCCACCACCAGGCCAGGAAGTGCAGCAACAAGCCCAAACCAAGGATACGTCCAGCGCGAATCAACACTGTTCTGCTCAACGCACCGCGATCAGCGCCCTGCTCCACCCGCGGCACCACGCCCAGCGCGATGGACACGCCGACGATCACCAGGAAGAACGGAAACACCAGGTCGGTCGGCGTGCAGCCGTTCCATTCCGAATGCAGCAGCGGTGCGTAGACGTGGCTCCAGCTGCCGGGGTTGTTGACCAGCAGCATTGCCGCGACGGTGATGCCGCGCAGGGCATCCACCGAGGCATAACGAATGGCTTTATTCATGACCTTGTTCACAAGCCGGAACTCAGTCGCGCTGGCCGGCAATCCAGGTGCCCTGCACCTGAAGGTCGCTGTCCAGCAGGACGAAATCAGCCTGGTAGCCGGCCGCGACCTGCCCGTAACTATCATCCAGGCCCAGGAACTGCGCTGGATACGTCGATGCCATGCGCGAAGCTTCGGCCAGCGAGAGACCCAGCAGGCCAACCGTATTGCGCACGGCGGTGATCATGTCCAAGGCAGAACCGGCCAGAGCACCCGCAGCATTGCGGACCACCCCATCAACGGCGGTGATGGTTTCGCCGTACAACTCGAACGCCGGGTTGTCCGAGCCCACCATCGGCATTGCATCGGTGACCAGGAACACCTTGCCGCGCGGCTTGGCCGCCAGCGCCACGCGCAGGCTGGCCGGGTGTACGTGCACGCCATCGACGATCACGCCACACCAGCTGTCGGCATCTTCCAGTGCCGCACCCACTGCACCGGGATCACGCCCCTGCAGCGGCGACATCGCGTTGTAGAGATGGGTGAAGCCAGTGATGCCAGCGTCCAGGCCGGCGCGGATCTCGTCGTAGGTACCGGCGGTATGACCGGCAGCAACGATGGCGCCGTTGGCGACCATCTGCTGGATCGTTGCCAGCGGTACGCGCTCGGGTGCCAGGGTAATCAGGGTGACGCCGTTGTCCAGCGCCGTCGCCATGCGCACTTCATCGGCATCCGGCACGCGGAACTTGCCCGCATCGTGTGTGCCCTTGCGCGCCGGTGCGATGTACGGGCCTTCCAGATGGATGCCGAGCACGCCCGGCACCTTGGCGGCGATTGCCTCGCGGGTGGCCTGCACCGCTCGCGCCATCACTTCGGCATCGTCGCTGATCAGGGTCGGCAGCATGCCGGTGGTGCCGTAGCGGCGATGCCCGGCCACCATCGTGCGCAGCGCATCGACGTCGGTCTGGTTGTTGAACAATGCACCGCCGCCGCCATTGACCTGGGCGTCGATGAAGCCGGGCAGCAGCCAGCCGCCGCCCAGGTCTACCTGCGCGTCGGCCGCGGCAACGGCCGGGTCGTCGCTGGAGACGACCGCAGTGATGCGGCCGTCTTCAATCAACACCGCGACATCGTCACGGAAGTTCTCACCGGCAAGTACCCGGCCATTGCGCAGCGCGGTTTTCATCAGACCGTTTCCGTCACCTTGTTGAGGTGCGGCGGCAGGTCCGGGTTGTTGCCACGGCGCAGCGCCAGTGCGTTGATCGCGCGGTAGAAGCTCTGGATGGTCAGCAGCGGTGCGCACAGCGGATGCGGAGCAGATGCGGTCGGCAGGTTGCCGCCCTCGCCGGTCAGCCATACCTGCGCGCCACGCGCGGCGAATTCTTCGGCCACGGCACGGGTGCCGGCGCCGGTTTCGTCCGGCTGGGCGAAGGCAAGCACCGGGAAATCGCGGCCAACCAGCGCCATCGGCCCGTGCTTCACTTCGGCCGAGCTATAACCTTCGGCGTGCAGGCCACAGGTTTCCTTGAATTTCAGCGCGGCTTCCTGCGCCGCCGCAAGGCCCGGGCCACGGCCAAGCACGAACAGGTTGTGCGCATCGACCAGGCCTTCGGTCACCGCCGTCCAATCGCAGGCCCATGCTTCGGACATCGCGGCCGGCAACGCATCCAGCGCGCCGATCAGTGCCGGATCGTTCTTCCAGTAGGCACCCAGCTGCAGGATCGCTGCCAGCGAGGCCAGGTAGCTCTTGGTCGCGGCGACACTGCGCTCGACGCCGGCGCCCAGCGGGATGACGGTTTCGGCCAGCAGTGCCAGTGGCGAATCCTCGACATTGACCAATGCCACCACGCGCGCGCCGGCAGCCTTGGCGGCCTCGGCATTGCGCAGCAGATCCGGGCTCTTGCCCGACTGCGAGATCACGATGAACAGCGCGCCGCGCAGCTGCAGCGGCGCCTCATAGACCGAGCCCACCGACGGCGACGCCGAGGCGGTCACCAGCCCGAGCTGGGTCTCGAACAGATACTTGGCATAGGTTGCCGCGTGATCGGAACTGCCACGGGCGCAGGTGACAACGAACGGTGGCGGGTTCTGGCGCAGGTCGGCGGCCAGGGCCTGCACCACGTCGCGGTTACGTGCGAACTGGGCGGCGATGACAGAGGCGCTTTGCGCTGCCTCGTTGAACATCAGGGTTTCGGTTTCACTCGGCAGTGCCATGGATCGTTACTCGGAGAGGTCGGGGGGAGATGACGGAGGTCGCGACGGCTGCTGGCGCAGCGGGGCGGTGGAGCCACGTACCACCAGCTGCGGTACGAAGCCCTGGTTCTGCAGCTGTGCCGGGCTGTCTTCGTAGGCATCGGTGCGCAGCTGGCTGATCAGCAAACGCGCGGCATGGCGGGCGATGTCGCCGGTGGCCTGCTTGGCGGTGGTCAGCGCCGGCCACGACTGGCGCGAGAACGGGCTGTCCTCGAAACCGGCGATGGACAGGTCGTAAGGCACGTTCAAGCCGGCCGAATTGGCTGCGGCCAACACGCCAGCGGCGATTTCGTCGTTGGAGCCGAAGATGGCGGTAGGCGGTTCACGCAGGGCCAGCAGGCGGCGCGCACCACGGAAGCCATCGTCAAAGGTGTAGTCGCCCGGGATCACCAGGTGCTTGTCCAGCGGGATGCCGTAGTCCTTCAGCGCCGCTTCGTAGCCGGCGTAACGCTCGCCGCTGGAACGGTGCGAGGTGCCGCCCCACAGGAAGCCGATGCGCTGGTGGCCGAGCTGGATCAGGTGCTCGGTGATCTCGTAGGCGGCATCGCGGTCATCGACGAACACGCAGGGGCCATCGCCCGGGTCTTCGGTGGCGGCGATGATGCGCACGGTCTTGATGCCGCGTGCATTGAGTGCGGCCACCAGTTCCGGGCGCTCGGACATCGGCGCGGTCAGCACCAGCCCGGCCAGGCGCGAACGCTGTACCCAGTCGGCCAGTTCCTCGGCCAGCATCGGCGAGGTCGAATCGCAGGGATGGATCTGCAGGCCGAAGCCGGTCTCGCGGCAGGCCGACAACACGCCGTTCTGTACCCCGATGATGTGGTACGGATTGGGGTTGTCGTACACCAGCCCGATCACGAAGGTGGTGTTGCTGCGCAGGTTGCGCGCGGAAGGATCGGGCTCGTAGTCCAGCTCGGCCACCGCGCGCAGTACGCGCGCGCGGGTGGCCTGCATCACCGAAGGCTCGTTGTTGATCACCCGCGAGACGGTCTTCAAAGAGACCTTGGCACGCTCGGCGACATCCTTGATGGTGGGTCTACGCATTACCGGTTCCCGCGTTGGCTCGATTGCCGCCATGATGCTTGATTCAGGCGCCACGTGCCTTGCCCGCGTTATGACCTACGGTGCCGAAGTACAGGATGTACAGGTAGCAGGGGATCATCAGTGCGGCGAACACCAGCTGGAAGTGTTCCGGGTACGCGTGCTTGAGCAGGGCAAAGGCCTGCGGGATGATCGCGCCGCCGGCAATACCCATCACCAGCAGGGCCGAACCAATCTGGGTGAAACGGCCCAGGCCGCGGATCGCCAGCGGGAAGATCGCTGGCCACATCATCGCGTTGGCGAAGCCCAGCGCGGCAACGAAGCCCACCGACACATAGCCGTGGGTGAAGTACGCGCCCAGGGTGAAGACCACGCCCAGCACCGCCGACACCGCCAGGTACTTCTCCTGCGAGATGAAGCGCGGGATCACCAACAAGCCGATCACGTAGCCCACCAGCATCGCGAACAGGGTGTAGGAGGTGAACAGCTTGGTCTGGTCCAGCGGCAGGCCGAAGGCATTGCCGTAGGTGCCGATGGCGTCACCGGCCATCACTTCCACGCCGACGTAGACGAACAGACACATCACGCCCAGCCACAGGTGCGGGAACTGGAAGATGCTGCGCTTGGCGGCCTTGCCGTCATTGGCCACGGCATTGGCCTGGTCCGGCCGCACTTCCGGCAGCGGCGAGAACAGCACGCCGACTGCGACCAGCAGCAGCACACCGGCAATCACCATATAGGGTGTGTGGATCTTGGCAGCGAAGCTGTTGAGCAGGTCGGCCTTGGTTGCGGCGTCGGCCGCCTGCACCTGGCTTTCCAGATCGCCGATGCCGTGCAGCACGAAGGTACCGATCACCACTGGCGCGATGATGCCGGCGATCTTGTTGCAGATGCCCATCAATGCGATGCGCTGCGCGGCGCCTTCGATCGGGCCGAGGATGCTGATGTAGGGATTGACCGCAGTCTGCAGCAGGGCCATGCCGCCGCCGATGACGAACAGGCCGGCGAGCGCACCGCCGAACCAGCGCTGCGTGGCGAACTCACCGAAGCCCATCGCACCAACCGCCATCACCGCCAGACTGAGCGCCAGGCCCTTCTTCATGCCGGTGCGACCGAGGATCCAGGACGCAGGCAAGGCCAGGAAGAAGTAGGACAGGTAGAACACCATCAGTACCAGGAAGGCTGATACCTCGTTCACGTCGAAGGCCAGCTTGACGAAGGTGATCAACGGGCCGTTGATCCAGGTACAGAAGCCGATGATGAAGAACAGCACGCCGACGATGGCGATGGACGACGCCATGCTGGTACGCGGCGTCGAGACGGGAACAGCAGACATGGGCAAAGCTCCTGCGGATGCGGGAGACGGATCGAGGCCGTCCGGCGACTTACGTGGGAACAACGTTGTCACATTTATGGTTTGCTGCGGACAAGTTTGTCAACAACACAGCTCCGCAGGGTTATTCCGGCAACGCATCAGGAATGTCCCACAAGCCCGCAAGAATCAGGCTTTTGGCAGAAAACCCTGCAAGTTAAGCCACTGCACGCTATCGGATGCAACAAATGCAGGCGGCGCAAGGTTTGCGCAGACGCGCTGCGGCGCAACATCGAAAGTTTCAATTATTCGTTGACATCGTTGTCAGAACGATTACAGACTCGCCCCCGAATGGTGCCCCTCCGGGCGCTCCGCCTCGCCATAGGGAACCCGAGTGACCGCTGTCGTCCCCCCACTGCAGACCACCCGCCTTGACCCCGCCAGCCGGCCCTTCTTCGCCGCCGACGTGGGCGGCACACACGTCCGCGTTGGTCTGATCCAGGCGGCAGCGGCAAACGACCCGGCCATCGACGTACTGTCCTATCGCAAGTACCGCTGCGCGGACTATCCCAGCCTCAGCGCGATCCTGTCTGACTTCGCCAGCCACAACCCACCGGTCGAACATTGCGTGATCGCCACCGCCGGCTACGCGCTGCCGGACGGCACGGTGATCTCGGCCAACCTGCCGTGGCCGCTGTCGTCCACCCGCATCCGCGATGACCTCGGGTTTGCTGGCGTGCATCTGGTCAACGACTTCGAAGCGGTCGCGCATGCCGCCGGCCATATCAGTGCCAGCCAGGTCCTGCAGTTGACCGGCCCGGCCGAAGCCGAGCGCGGCCCGACCCTGGTGATCGGCCCGGGCACCGGCCTGGGCGCCGCCGTGTGGATCCCGGTCGGCAACCGTTCGGTGGTCCTGGCGACCGAAGCCGGCCAGGCCTCCTTGGCAGCCACCACCGAACTGGAAATGGCGGTGCTGCAGCAGATGCTGCAGGACCGTCCGCATGTATCGATCGAACAGGCACTGTCCGGCCCCGGCCTGCTCAACCTGTACAACGCGCTGTGCGCGGTGCGCGGCGTCACGCCGGTGCACACCACCCCCGACGCCGTCAGCGCCGCCGCCTGCGATGGCAGCGATCCGCTGGCCGTGGAAACCCTGCAGCTGTTCTGCGGAATCCTCGGCTCGACCATCGGTGACATGGCCCTGCTCTACGGCGTGCAGGGCGGCATCTATCTGGCTGGCGGCATCCTGCCAAAGATCAGTCAGTTTCTTTTGAACAGCACCTTCGTAGAACGCTTCCTCAACAAGGGGCCGATGCGCAAGGCGTTGCAAAGCATTCCCGTGAAGCTGGTAGAGCACGGGCAACTGGGCGTCATCGGCGCCGCCAGTTGGTATCTGGAAAAGTCGGCCACGTAAGCCTTCAGCAGCATAAGCAACAGATCCACCAGCAGGACCGTAGTAACGCGGCACGCAGTGCCAATCAATCTTGATGTTGAGGAGAGACAACATGCATCGCAAGACTATGCTTTCGGCAGCCATCATCAGCTGTCTCGCTTTCAGCGCACACGCGCAGGAAGCCGCAAAGACCGCCACCGATCTGGACACCGTGACCGTCACGGGTATCCGCGGCTCGATGGAAAAGTCGCTGGATACCAAGCGCGAAGCCAACGCCCGCGTTGAAGTGGTCACCGCCGAAGACGTCGGCAAGCTGCCGGCGCACAACGTTGCAGATACCCTGCAGCGCCTGCCGGGCGTCAACATCAGCTCGTCCTCTGCCGACGAAGGCGGCTTCGACGAAGCCGACCGCGTCAGCATGCGCGGCACCAGCCCGAGCCTGACCCAGACCCTGATCAACGGCCACAGCGTCGGCTCGGCCGACTGGTTCGTGCTGAGCCAGGGCAGCAACGTGGGCCGCAGCGTCAGCTACACCCTGCTGCCGTCCGAACTGGTCAGCTCGGTTGAAGTGAACAAGTCTTCGCAGGCCAAGCTGCAGGATGGCGGCACCACAGGTACCGTCAACATCATCACCCGCAAGCCGCTGGAATTCCCGAACCAGATCACCGCTGAAGCCTCGGTCGGCGCAGTGCGTTCCGACTCGGCAAAGTCCAACGACCCGCAGCTGTCGGGCCTGTTCAACTACAAGAACGACGACGGCACCTTCGGCGTGATGGTGCAGGCCTTCAGCCAGAAGCGTGAGCTGCGTCGTGAAGCGCAGGAAATCCCGGCCGGTTTCTTCCAGATCGATCCCAATGGCAGCGTTGCGCAGAGCAATCCGGACCTGGCCGGCGTGTATGCCCCCAGCCTGCTCGGTTCCACCCTGTTCGAGCAGACCCGCGAGCGCAAGGGCGGCCTGATCGGCCTGCAGTTCAAGCCCAGTGACAATCTGACGCTGGGCCTGGAAGGCTTCAGCTCGAAGATGGATGCCAACAACTACAACCGCAACTTCATGTTGTGGGGCTCATCGATCATGAGCGACGTCAAGAACAGCAGTGGCGTCGTCACCCGTCCGGGCCAGGCGCCGGACGCCGGCTACGTGGTCAAGGATGGCGTATTGACCAACGCCAACTTCACCGGCCAAGCCGGTCGTGACTACGCCGTGTACGACATGATCTACCGCGAAGCAACGGCCAAAAGCAGCTATGTGACGCTTGATGCCGACTGGCAGATCAACGACTCGCTGAATGCCAAGTTCCAGGCCGGCAACACCAAGGGCACCGGTTCGACCCCACGCCAGTTCATCGCCGAGCTCACGATGGGCACCGGCGGTGGCGCAAACTGGACCACGCATGGCGCAGGCAGCCCGATCGACTGGAACGTCGGCGGCGACCTGTCGCCGGGCGCTGCAAACTGGGGTGGCACCTGGGGCAACCAGGAAGTCACCGCCGAAGACTAAGGAGAAGTGGTTCACCGCCGACTTCAACCAGTACTTCGATAGCGGCACGCTGAACTCGATCGACTTCGGCCTGCGTTACGCCGACCACAAGCGCGAAGCGCTGTCACCCGAAGGTGCCACCCCGGGCGATATCTGGACGAGCCTGCAGAACGGCGCAACTGCCAACTACCCGGGCGGCTTCGCCGGCGGCATCGGTGGCAGCTTCCCGCGCAACCTGTGGTACTTCACCCCAGCTGCGCTGAAGGACGCGATCCTCAACAACTCCACCTGGCTGGCCAACAACGATGGCCCGGATGGTCGCCACAACTACGGCGCCGAATGGAAGGTGGCCGAAAAGAACTTCGCCGGCTACGTCCAGGCCAACTTCTCCGGTGATCGCTGGAGCGGCAACGTCGGCCTGCGTTACGTCAACATCGACCAGGACATCAACACCTACCAGGCTGTCAGCGACGCTGCCAATGCTGACGTGCGCAGCCTGTTCGGCATGTGGAAGGCGCTGTCTTACAACAACAAGCACGACCGCATCCTGCCCAGTGCCAACCTGAAGTTCGACCTGACCGATGACGTGGTGTTCCGCTTCGCCGCATCGCAGACCCAGACCCTGCCGGACTTCTCGGCCCTGGGTGCATCCTCGTGGGGTTCGGACCTGAGCCGTACCGGCGGCGGCGGCAACCCGAAGCTGAACCCGGTGGTCTCGACCAACTTCGATGCCAACCTGGAGTGGTACTTCATGCCGCGCGGCCTGCTGTCGGTCGGCCTGTTCTCGATGAACCTGAAGGACTATGTGGCCTTCGGCACCGAGACGCAGATGCTGTTCAGCGAATTGACCAACCAGCTGGAAGCCTATGAAGTCGCCGTGCCGGTCAACTCCAACGGCAAGGTCACCGGCGCGGAAATCGCCTATGAGCAGCCGATCGGCGACAACTTCGGCATCAACGCCAACTACACCTATGCCGATGGCAGCACCTCGCACACCTGGGAAGATGGCAGCAACAACCTGCTGGGTACCTCGAAGAACACCTACAACGTGGGCGGCTACTTCGAGAACGACACCTTCGGTGCACGCGTCAGCTACACCTACCGCTCCGAGTTCCTGATCGGCCTGAAGGGTGCAAGCCCGTACTACCAGGATGAATTCGGCACGCTGTCGCTGTCGCTGAGCTACAAGGCAACGGATTGGCTGAGCGTCAGCTTCGATGCGCTGAACCTCAACAACCCGACCCTGAAGTACTACCAGAGCTCGGTCATTCCGAGCGCGTTCTACGAGAACGGTCGCCAGTACTACCTGAACTTCCGTTTCAAGTACTGATCGATCCCGGCATGCAACATCGCCGGTTAGCGTGACCCGCCGGGCCTGGATCATTCCGGGCCCGGTTTTTTTTAGCTTTTCAATGTAGTGCCGAGCCATGCTCGGCAATGCCCTTGCCCCATGTAGTGCCGAGCCATGCTCGGCATCGGCTACGTTCGGCAATGCTTGCGCTGCCGAGCATGGCTCGGCACTACATGTGCAATACCTCATCCGACTTATCATGGCCGCATGAAGACTTATCTCGGCGGCGGCGCTGTCCGCGATTCCCTGCTCGGCCTGCAGGCCGGTGACCGTGACTGGGTGGTGGTCGGTGCCACGC
>NZ_JASCOR010000138.1 GCF_029959445.1 Stenotrophomonas sp. PS02298
GCCGAGCCATGCTCGGCAGAGGCTCTACCGGTAATGCCCCAGCCGAGCATGGCTCGGCTCTACAGGTGAAGCGCAAAAAAAAAGCCGCAACGTTGCCGTTGCGGCCGGGGAATCATCGGAGGCTGATCCTGCCTCCATCCATCGTCCTTGCTATGGCCTTTCATTCTCCGGATGCGCTGTGACACCACGGTGACATTCACCCGGGCGCAGCAATCCACTTGCTAGGCTGCGCGCCTTCAATGGAGAAGCGCATGCACCCAGCACCCTGTTACCTGATCCTCAATGGCAAGTCCGCTGGCGACGATGCCGTGCGTGCAGCGGTGACCCAGCTGCGCGGGCAGGGGCAGGACCTCAAGGTGCGGGTGACCTGGGAAGCCGGCGACGCCGAGCGCTATGTGCGCGAAGCCATCGCCGCGCAGGCGCAGCTGCTGATTGCAGGCGGCGGCGACGGCACCTTGAGCGAAGTCGCCGAGGCGCTGGCGCACACCGGGCAGGGTGCGTCGCGATTGCCGGCATTGGCCTTGCTGCCATTGGGCACCGCCAACGATTTCGCCACCGCTGCCGGCATTCCGGTCGAACCGTTGCAGGCATTGCAGCTGCCAGCACATACGCAGGCGCGTGCCATCGATCTGCTGCGCGTGGAAGGCGATGGCAAGGTCCATTGGTGCGCCAACCTGGCCAGCGGTGGTTTTGGCACCGAAGTGACAGTGGAAACCCATGAAGGCCTGAAGAAGATGCTCGGCGGCCTGGCCTACGTCATCACCGGGATCGGCAAGCTGGGGCGGATCGAGCCGATCCAGGCGCGCATCCGTGGCGAGGGTTTCGAGTGGCAGGGCGGTTTCATCGCCCTTGGTGTCGGCAATGGTCGCCAGGCCGGTGGCGGCCAGCAGCTATGCCCTGATGCATTGCTCGATGATGGCTTGCTGGACCTGACCATCATCCCTGAGCTGTCCGGCGAACTGATGGCTACCCTCGGCACCTTGTTCAGCGAAGGCAAGCATGCCGCACTGGAGCAGGTGGCTGAACGCGCCCGCCTGCGCGAGTTGTGGATCGAGGCCGAGCAGCCACTCACCCTGAACCTGGACGGTGAACCGCTGCAGGCCTGGCGCTTCCATGTCCAGTGCGTGGCCGGGCGGGTACGCATGCATCTTCCGGCGGAAACGCCACTGTTTGGCGGCTGAATCGTTGCCATTGCAAGCATCTGATCATGTTGCAGATGCACACCGGGCGCCGTTCTTGCGGTAGAGTTGCGCGGTGCCCATTCTGACGACCAAGCGTTCCCTTTCTTCCGCTCGCCGCTGGTGGCGATGGTGGCCCGTTGCCGTCGTCCGTACCGCCACCGTCGATTCCCGGAAGGAAAGCCGTCTTGATCACGCAAGAGCAGTTCCAGCAGCTGGCCGCTGAAGGCCACAGCGCACACCCGCATAATTTCGTACCCGTCGTCCGCGAAGTGCTGTCCGACCTGGACACGCCGCTCTCGGTCTACCTGAAGCTCGCCGACGGCCCGTATACCTACCTGTTTGAATCCGTCGAAGGCGGTGAGCGTTTCGGGCGCTATTCCATTATCGGCCTGCCCGCGCGCCGCATTTACAGCTTCCGTGGCCACACGCTGGAAGTCAGTGAACTGGGTGAAGTCGTCGAGCGCCGCGAGGTAGCTGATCCCTTGGCCGAGGTGGAAGTGCTGCGCAAGCAGTACTCGGTGCCGCAGCTGGACGGCCTGCCGGGCTTCACCGGCGGCCTGGTCGGCTGGTTCGGCTTCGAGTGCATCCAGTACATCGAGCCACACCTGGGTGCGGGCGAAAAGCCGGATGAACTCGGTACACCCGACATCCTGCTGATGCTGTCCGAAGAGCTGGCGGTGTTCGACAACCTCAAGGGCCGCCTGTACCTGATCGTGCACGCCGACCCGGCGCAGCCGCAGGCCTGGGCGCGCGCGAACCGTCGCCTCGATGAGCTGGCCCACCGCCTGCGTCAAGGTGGCGCCGGTTACCCGCAGTCGCAGGTGTCCGATGCCATCGACGAGCAGGATTTCCAGTCCTCGTTCACCCGCGAGGAATACCACGCAGTGGTGCGCAAGGCGCAGGAATACGTGCGTGCCGGCGATATCTTCCAGGTAGTGCCAAGTCAGCGCTTGCGCGTGCCGTTCCGCGCGCGGCCGATCGACGTGTACCGCGCGCTGCGCGCGTTGAATCCGTCGCCGTACATGTATTTCATCGATGTCGGCGGCACCCAGGTGGTCGGCTCCTCGCCGGAAATCCTGGCGCGGCTGCGCGATGGCATGGTTACCGTGCGTCCGATCGCCGGCACCCGTCCGCGCGGCGCCACGCCGGAGCTGGACAAGGCACTGGAAGTCGAGCTGCTGGCCGATCCCAAGGAGCGCGCCGAGCATGTGATGCTGATCGACCTCGGTCGCAATGACGTGGGCCGCGTCGCCGAACCGGGCACGGTCAAGGTCGGCGAGCAGTTCGTGATCGAACGCTACAGCCACGTCATGCATATCGTCAGCGAAGTCACCGGCACCTTGAAGGCCGGCCTGAGCTACAGCGATGTGATGCGCGCGACCTTCCCGGCCGGCACCGTCAGCGGCGCACCGAAGATCCGCGCGCTGGAGATCATCCGCGAGCTGGAACCGGTCAAGCGCAATGTCTATTCCGGCGCAGTCGGCTACATCGGCTGGAACGGCGATGCCGATACCGCCATCGCCATCCGCACCGCGGTGATCCAGGACGGTTACCTGTACGTGCAGGCTGGCGGCGGCGTGGTCTACGACTCCGATCCGGATGCCGAATGGCAGGAAACCATGAACAAGGGCCGCGCGCTGTTCCGTGCGGTGGCGCAGGCGGCGAAGGGTTTGTAAGCCGTGTCGCGCACGCTGCTTTCATCGAAAGCGACTGTTTCTCTCACCATGACAAGGAGTGCCGCATGAAGTTGCCCCGCATGTTGCTGTGGTCATCGTTGCTGTTTGCCGCTGTTCCGCAGGCGTGGGCGCAGGCCAACTCCATTCCGTCGCAGCCGCACCTGCTTGTGAAGGGCGATGCCAGCCGCAAGGTGATGCCGGATCGCTTCGTGGTGAAGATCGCGCTGGAGTCGGTGGATATGCAGACCGATATCGCCCGGCGCAAGGTTCAGGCCAATGCGGAGCGGACCATGGCGTTGTTCGCCAAGCACGGCGCCATCGCAGAGACGGTGCGTATGGACAACCTGAGCATCGAGCCATCCACGCGTTACAAGGACGATGAGGATGTGTTTGTGGGTACCGCCGTCAGCCGTGACCTGGAAGGTGCGTTCGAGAAGCCTGAGCAGTTGCAGGCCTTTCTTGGTGAGTTGAACGCCAGCAAAGAGGTTCAGGTGCGGACCGCCGCTCCGCTGTATTCGGGTGAGTCGCGCCTGCGGGCTGAACTCAAGGCCGAAGCGGCTGCGCAGACGCGCGCATCGGCAAAGGGGCTCGCTGATGCCTATGGGGCGAAGATCATCGGCCTCTATACGATCTCCGATGTCGCCCCCAGTTTTGCTTACGGTGTGCAGGCCGGTAGCTGGCCGAATGTAAACAGAGCGGACACCTTCCATAGGGAAAGCGATTCGCTGGACCGGGTACGGGTTAGCGGTAGCCGCAATGTGGGCTATGCCGCACCATCGCCCGGCGAGCAGCTGATAGCCAGGCCAATCACCTACACCGAAAACGTCTACGCCATATTTCTGATTAGCGATGGAAACTGAATCATGCTGTTGATGATCGACAACTACGACAGCTTCACCTTCAACCTCGTGCAATACCTGCAGATGCTGGGCGCCGAAGTGAAGGTGGTGCGCAATGACGCGATGAGCGTCGCTGAAATCGCCGCGCTCAAGCCTTCGCATATCGTGGTATCGCCCGGCCCGAAGACGCCGAACGAAGCCGGTGTGTCGCTGGAGGTGATCCGCCAGCTCGGCCCGAGCATTCCGCTGTTCGGCGTGTGCCTGGGCCACCAGGCCATCGGCCAGATCTATGGCGGTGACGTGATCCGTGCCAGCAACATCATGCATGGCAAGGTGTCGCCGATCCGGCATGAAGGCAAGGGTGTGTTCTCCGGTTTGCCGGACCGCTACGAGGCCACCCGCTACCACTCGCTGGTGGTGGACAAGAACACGCTGCCGGCGGCGCTGGAAATCACCGCCTGGACTGAGAATCCGGACGGTTCGATGGAGGAAATCATGGGTCTGCGCCACCGCGAATATCCGGTTGAAGGCGTGCAGTTCCATCCCGAATCCATCCTCACCCAGCACGGCCACGCGCTGATGAAGAACTTCCTGGATCGCACATGTTGATCGAACCGAGCCAGTTGCTGTTGTTCATGCTCGCGGGCTGGTTGTTGAACCTGACCCCGGGCCCGGATGTGCTGTACATCATCAGCCGCTCGCTGCGCGGTGGACGTCGTGCGGGATTCGCCGCGATTGCCGGCATCAGCGCCGGTTGCCTGGTGCATGTGGCGCTGGCCTCGCTGGGCCTGGGCGTGCTGCTGGCGACCTCGGCCACCTTGTTCACCGTGATCAAGTGGATCGGCGCGGCCTATCTGCTGTGGGTGGGCGTGCGCCTGCTGCACAATACCGGTGAATCGACCTTGCAGGCCGATATCGCCGCCAGCAGCGGCAGTGCCGGTTCGTGGTGGCAGGTATTCGCCGGCGGCTTCCTGACCAATGTGCTGAACCCGAAGGTGGTGCTGTTCTTCCTGGCCTTCCTGCCGCAGTTCATCGCGCCGTCGGTGCAGAACAAGCCGTTGGCGTTCGCGCTGCTGGGCCTGGTCTTCATGGTCAACGCGCTGCCGATCAATGCCGCCTACGTGCTGGCAGCCGATCGCGTGCGCAGCAGCCGCTGGGCCGCGCGCGGCATGCAATGGCTGGACAAGCTGGCCGGCGTGCTGTTCATCGGCTTCGGCCTGCGCCTGGCACTCACCGCGAGGCCGACGCCGTGAGTCTGGAGGATTTCCGCTTGTTCGTGGTGATGCTCGGTGGCCGCCATGCGCGTGCCAATACCGAGGTGCATGACGTGGTGTTCGCGGTTGGTCCCAGCATCGAACAGACCTATCCGCAGCTGCGCCAGCAGTGGTTCGGCGAGGCTGCAGGCCTGCACCTGGATTCGTGGATGACGGTCGATGGCGTCGATGACTGGCAGGTACGCATTTCCGATGACGCGCCTGCGGCCGACGCGCCGACCTTGTTCTTCGTCAACCTCGGCGGCTACGTCGATGCTCAGTTCGGCGAGGACCACCGTTACCTGCTGGTGGTCGCTGCCGATGCAGTCGAGGCCAAGCGCAAGGCGCTGGCGCAGGCCGAAGCACAGTGGATCAAACCGCACCGCGATGCACTGCTGGAAGTGGACAGCTGCCTGCCGGTCGGGCCGATCGGCGGCCTGCACGTGCAGTTGTTGCGTGGCGCACACGCCGGCATCCACAGCCAAAGCGATTACATCGTTATTTCCTGATTCTGGAGTTGTCATGACCATCACCGCGCAGGAAGCCCTGCAACGCACCATCGAACACCGCGAGATCTTCTTCGACGAGATGGTCGACCTGATGCGGCAGATCATGCGTGGCGAGATCTCGCCGACCATGACCGCCGCCATCCTCACCGGCTTGCGGGTCAAGAAGGAAACCGTCGGCGAGATCGCCGGTGCCGCCACGGTGATGCGCGAGTTCGCGCGCCCGGTGCAGGTTGCCGACAAGACCCATCTGGTCGACATCGTCGGTACCGGCGGCGATGGCTCGCATACCTTCAACATCTCCACCTGTTCGATGTTCGTGGTCGCCGCTGCCGGTGCCAAGGTCGCCAAACATGGCAACCGCAGCGTGTCCTCCAAGTCCGGCAGCGCCGATGCGGTGGAAGCGCTGGGCGCGGTGATCGAGCTGCAGCCCGAGCAGGTGGCACAAGCCATCGAGCAGACCGGCATCGGCTTCATGTTCGCGCCCATGCACCACCCGGCAATGAAGGTGGTCGCGCCGGTCCGCCGCGAGATGGGTGTGCGCACCATCTTCAACATCCTCGGCCCGCTGACCAACCCGGTCGGCGCCACCAATATCCTGATGGGCGTGTTCCACCCCGACCTGGTCGGTATCCAGGCGCGCGTGCTGCGTGAGCTCGGTGCCGAGCGCGCATTGGTGGTGTGGGGGCGTGACAACATGGACGAGATCTCGCTGGGGGCCGGCACCCTGGTGGGCGAGCTGCGCGACGGCAAGGTGCGCGAGTACGAAATTCATCCGGAGGACTTCGG
This sequence comes from Stenotrophomonas sp. PS02298, assembly GCF_029959445.1. Taxonomy (GTDB): domain Bacteria; phylum Pseudomonadota; class Gammaproteobacteria; order Xanthomonadales; family Xanthomonadaceae; genus Stenotrophomonas. Next base: position 6,245 of record NZ_JASCOR010000138.1, read on the forward strand.
CATCGCCATGTCGGCCAGTCGCAACCTCAAGGTCGAGAACCCGGAAGAGTCCATCGGCATGCTGCGCGCGGTGCTGGACAACCAGCCGGGCCCGGCCAACGATATCGTCGCCCTCAACGCCGGTGCCGCACTGTATGTGGCAGGTGTCGCCGACAGCATCGCCGATGGCCTGGCCCGCGCCCGCGCGGTGATCGCCGATGGCAGCGCCCGTGCGCGCATGCAGCAGTACGTCGACGCCAGCCGCGTGCTGGCCGGCAATCCCTGATAATCCCCTGATCAACCGCGTCAGCAACGCCCGTCTTCCAGGAAGCAGATCCATGAGCGATATCCTCAATACCATCCTCGCCCGCAAAGTGCAGGAGGTGGCCGAGCGCAGCGCCCGCGTGCCGCTGGCCGAGTTGAAGGCGCGCCTGGCCGATGCCTCGCCGGTACGCGGCTTTGCCAATGCGTTGAACGCGGCGATCGCCAACGGCGACCCGGCGGTGATTGCCGAGGTCAAGAAGGCCAGCCCGTCCAAGGGCGTGATCCGCCCGGACTTCCACCCGGCCGATATCGCGGTGAGCTACGAATTCGGCGGCGCCAGCTGCCTGTCGGTGCTCACCGACGTGGATTTCTTCCAGGGCGCAGACGCCTACCTGCAGCAGGCCCGCGAAGCCTGCACGCTGCCGGTGTTGCGCAAGGATTTCGTCATCGACCCCTACCAGGTGGTCGAGGCGCGCGTGTTGGGTGCCGATTGCATCTTGCTGATCGTCTCGGCATTGGACGACCGCCAGCTGGCCGAGCTGTCCGACCTGGCGATGCAGCTGGGCATGGACGTGCTGGTCGAAGTGCATGACATCGACGAGCTGGAACGTGCCATCCAGGTGCCGGTGCCGCTGGTCGGCATCAATAACCGCAACCTGCGCACTTTCGAGGTGTCGCTGGAAAACACGCTGTCGATGAAGGATGCGGTGCCGCGCGACCGCGTGCTGGTCACCGAGAGCGGCATCATGGGCCCGGCCGACGTCAAGCTGATGCGCGATGCCGGGGTCAATGCCTTCCTGGTCGGTGAGACCTTCATGCGCGTCGAAGAGCCGGGCGAGGGTCTGCGTCAGCTATTCTTCCCGGCATGACTGATCCCTACCCGAACCCGCGTGACGACGCGCAACTGGTCGTCTTCGACTTCGATCACACCCTGTACGACGGCGATTCCGGCAGCCACCTGTTCGCCTGGCTGATCAAGCGCAATCCGCTGCGGCTGCTGGTGGCCATCCTCGCCACGCCGCTGCTGGGGCCGCTGGTGGCGATGCTGCCGACGCGTAGGTTTGGCATTTCCGGCTATGTCTGGATCGCCACCTTCGGCCTGCACCAGGCACGTGAGTTCAACAAGGTGATCGACCAGTACGTGCTCAAGCACGAGGACGAGATCCGCCAGCACCTGTTGCCACACGCCCTGCAGGTATTCGCCGCGCACCGCCGTGCCGGCGACCGGGTGATCGTGGCCACCGGCGCACCACCGGAGCTGGCCCGCGCCATCCTGGCCTTCGTGGCCGAGCAGGGCGTGCCGGTGATCGGCAGCGAAGTCGGCCCGCGCATGGGCGCGATGGGCGCCACCCGTCATTGCCACAACGAAGAGAAGATGCGCATGCTGCGCGAGCGCGGCTACGGCGACATCGCCATTGCCTACTCGGACAGCACCGCCGACCTGCCACTGCTCAAGGCCGCCAAGGCACCGGTAGTGGTGAACCCCAAGCATTCGCGGGTGGAGTACTTCGGCAAGGTATTGCCGGCCGGCACCCCCATCCTCAACTGGGGCTGCCCGGGGCGCGGCGGCAAGCCGCTGCGGCAGTAATCTAGCCGGAGCCAGCATCCCTTCTCCCGCAAGCGGGAGAAGGTGCCCGGAGGGCGGATGAGGGGAGCTTTTAAGGCTCTAAAGCAAAAGCTGCCCTCACCCCCAACCCCTCTCCCGTGAACGGGAGAGGGGCTATAGCAGCTCGCCTCATGCCCCTCAAGCACCCCGCAGCTTCACTACCGCCATTCCAATCTGGAACACGCTGATCGACAGTACCAGCACGCCGACGGCGATCAGCACCCAGCGCTCCTTGACCCGCTTCACCAGCAGCGCCGCGACCGGTGCGGCCATCATCCCGCCGACCAGCAGGCCGGCGACGATGGACAGGTGCTGCAGGCCCATCGAAAGCAGGAAGGTTGCCGAGATCGACAGGGTGACCACGAACTCAGCCGCGTTGACCGAGCCAATCGTGGTGCGCGCCTGGCCGCCACGGGCTAGCAGGGTGGACGTGGCCACTGGCCCCCAGCCGCCACCGCCGGTGGCGTCCAGCAGGCCGGCGAAGAAGCCCAGCACCGGCACCCGCTTCACTTCCTGCTTGGCCATGAACTTGCCGGCAGCGCGGGCCAGGATGAAGATCGCCAATACCAGCAGGTAAAGGTAGATGAACGGGCGCACGACATCGCCAGGCAGCTGGGTCAGCACATAGGCGCCAATGGCTCCGCCGATGGCGCCGGGTATCGCCAGCCGAAAGAACAGGCGCTTGTCCACATTGCCGGCCACCAGGTGCGAGACCCCGGAGGCGCCGGTGGTGAACACCTCGGCGGTGTGGATGCTGGCGCTGACCGCTGCGGGTGGCAGCCCCATGCTCAACAGAACCGAGGACGAAATCAGCCCGAACGCCATGCCCAGCGCACCGTCCACCAGCTGCGCGCCGAGGCCGATCAGGATGAACCAGTAAAATTCGTTGCCAAATTCCATGCCCCAAGCCTGCGGGCCACGGCTGGGCAGGTCAAGGAAAGCTACATCGGTAAGTAATGGTTTGGGTTGAATCCTGACCAATATCAGCGCCGAACGGCCGCGAATTCGCAGCTATGTCGGCGAAGTGGTAGGTCCCCCCGCAGCATTCGGAATTGTTAGCTGGCGTGGCATTGAGCACTACCTAGTCCGGAGGTTCGCAATGGCGAATGAGATTTTTGGCTCCGACAGAGATCACACTTCAACACCGTAGCCCGGGTAAGCGCAGCGCACCCGGGACGTCGGTAAACATCACTCTGCTGGGGGAGCCTGAGGGCGTGGCCACCAACGCGCGAAAAGCCCCGGGTGCGCGCCGCTTACCCGGGCTACCAGATCGCAGGCAAAGGATTTTCCCGAGATCAATCAGATCAGACAGCCCCCTTTAGTAAAGGCGGCGCGCCGACAGGCGCGGGGAATTGGGGGTTGATGAGCCGGGGCCCATGGTTTGCTTTGCAAACCATGGGGTTGATACGTGAATACGTATCAGCGCGTGTGTCACCGCGTCCCGTACAGAACCACGGTCTTGCCGCGGGCATGCAGCAGGCCATCGGCCTGCAGCTTTTTCAGTACGCGGCCGGCCATTTCCCGCGAGCAGCCCACCAGCCGGGCGATTTCCTGACGGGAGACGCGCAACTGGGTGCCCTGCGGGTGGCTCATCGATTCGGGCTCCTTGGACAGGTCGTGCAAGGTGCGGATGATGCGGTCGGTCACGTCCAGGAAGGCCAGGCGGCTGGCCTTGCGGCTGGTATGCAGCAGGCGCCGGGAGATCTGTGAGCCGATGGCGTACAGCAGCTTGGGCGCGTCCACCGACAGCGGACCCAGGAACAGCTGGTGCAGGCGCTCGTAGCTGATCTCGGCCAGTTCGCAGGGGGTGCGGGTGCGCAGGATGACCTCGCGCTTGTCCGACTCGATGAACAGGCCCATTTCCCCGACAAACTCGCCGGCACCGAAGTAGCCCAGCACCAGTTCCCGGTCATCGTCTTCCTCGGCAATGATACTGACCGAGCCGCTGATCACGTAATACATGGTCCCGGCAGGGTCACCCGGGCGGAACACATCGGTCCGTGCCGGGTAGCGGCGGCGGTGGCTGTGGGCCAGAAAGCGGTCGATGGTGGCAATGTCCAGCGCCAGCGGGCTGGAGGCAAGACGCACGTTTGACGCGGTGGTGGCGTTACCTGGGCTCATGATGGCGTTCACAGTTTGGATGAACTTGCTTAATGGGCAAGCTTAACGACGCTGAGCATAAGGGGCAAACGGGCATAACGGTGCAAGTATCACAGCGGGCCACTTTGCCCCATACTTCCGCCTTTCCCACCATCTACAGGATCGACCGCCGTGGTCAAGCCGTTGCCTCGCCTGAGGTTGCAAGGATTCAACAACCTCACCAAGGCCTTGAGCTTCAACATTTATGACGTCTGCTATGCGCGTACCGAAGAGGAGCGCCAGCGTTATATCGAGTACATCGACGAGGAATACAACGCCGATCGACTCACGCAGATCCTCACCGATGTCGCAGAGATCATCGGTGCGAACATCTTGAACATTGCGCGTCAGGATTACGACCCCCAGGGTGCCTCGGTCACAATTCTCATTTCCGAGGAGCCGGTGATCGACAAGAAGCAGGCCGGCAAGGAGTTGATCTCCGATGCCGTGGTTGCGCATATGGATAAGTCGCACATCACCGTGCACACCTATCCGGAAACGCATCCGCAGGAAGGCATTGCTACCTTCCGCGCCGATATCGACGTGGCAACCTGTGGTGTGATCTCGCCGTTGAAGGCGCTGAACTACCTGATCGAGAGTCTGGAATCAGACATCGTGATCATGGATTACCGCGTGCGTGGCTTCACCCGTGACATCAAGGGCAAGAAGCATTACATCGACCACAAGATCAATTCGATCCAGAACTTCCTGGCCAAGAACATCAAGTCGCGTTATGAGATGTTCGACGTCAACGTCTATCAGGAAAACATCTTCCACACCAAGATGCACCTGAAGGACTTCGACCTGGACCAGTACCTGTTCGAAGAGAAGGCCAAGAACCTGTCGTTCAAGGAACGCATGAAGATCGAGGCGCTGCTGCGCCGCGAGATCGAAGAGCTGTTCCACGGTCGCAACCTGGCCGAATAAGCACTACCAGCGCAGCGCCGGCATGCCGGTTCTGCGCAAAAAACAGGCGGGACGGCCCGCCCTGCAGTGATGCAGACGTTTGTCGACGGCGGCTCGGTGTGAACTCACTGGGGCGCCGTCTTTTTTTGTAAAGGAAGTTGGCGATGCCCTGGATCTACCTGCTGCTTGCGGGCCTGTTCGAGATTGGTTTTGCGCTGGGCCTGAAGTCCAGCGAAGGCTTTACCCGGCTCTGGCCGAGCCTGTTCACCGTGGTGTTTGCCGGCATCAGCCTATGGCTGCTGACCCAGGCACTGCGCACCATTCCGGTCGGTACCGGTTATGCGATCTGGACCGGTATCGGCGCCGTTGGCGTGGCGATTGCCGGCGTGATCCTGTTCGGCGACAGTGCCAGCTGGCCACGCCTGCTGTGCATCGGCCTGATCGTCACCGGTGTGATCGGCCTGAAGCTGGTCAGCTGAGGTAGCAGGGTAGTGCCGAGCCATGCTCGGCAGAGGCTTTCCCGGCAAAGCTCCAGCCGAGCATGGCTC
>NZ_JASCOR010000139.1 GCF_029959445.1 Stenotrophomonas sp. PS02298
ATGGAGATGCAGGCGGTTTCATTGCAGCTGGCTTCGCGGCTGACGCCGCTCCCACAACCGATGCGACGCGCTGCCGAGCATGGCTCGGCACTACAGGTGGGGCTTAGAACAATTCGCCTTGCAGGGACGGCTTCTTCGGCGGCAGCGGTGCAATGAACTTGCTGCAGTCCAGCCACGGCCACTGCTGGCGCGATGCGTTGAAACCCAGGCGCTTGCTGGCCAGCTTGAAACGGTTTGCAAGCAGGTCCGCATACACACCCTCGCCGCGCATGCGCTTGCCGAACTGACTGTCGTAGTCCTTGCCGCCGCGCAACTGGTTGATGGTGCTCATCACGTGCTCCGCGCGCTGTGGGTAATGCGCATCCAGCCAATCGCGGAACAGCGGGGCAACTTCGTAGGGCAGGCGCAGCAATACGTAACCGGCGCTGCTGGCGCCGGCATCGCGTGAGGCTTCCAGCACCGATTCCAGTTCGGCGTCGTTGATCCACGGAATAACCGGCGCCACCATCACGCCGACCGGGATGCCGGCATCACTCAAGCGGCGCATTGCACGCAGACGTGCATGCGGTGCCGAGGCGCGCGGCTCGAGCTTGGCCGACAGATGCGGATCCAGTGAGGTCACCGAGAAATGCACGCTGACCAGTTGCTGCTCTGCCAACGGCGCGAGCAGATCCATGTCGCGCTCGACCAGCGCGTTCTTGGTGATCAGCGAGAACGGATGCCGGGTTTCCTGCATCACCTCGATCAGCTGGCGGGTGATGCCAAGCTTGCGCTCGATTGGCTGATACGCATCGGTGTTGATTCCCAAGGCAATCGGCTGCGGCACATAGCCGGGTTTGGACAACTCACGCCGCAACACTTCAGCGGCATTGGTCTTGGCGAAGATCTTGGTTTCGAAATCCAGCCCCGGCGACAGATTCAGATAGGCATGCGTCGGCCGCGCGAAACAGTAGGAACAGCAGCACTATATGTGTTTGGAGAAAAGTGTTCAGCGCTGCGCACCCTGGTGAGGAGTCCTCTACAGACTAGCTGCGTAATACAGGCGTTTTGTGCTCCAGCCCAAGGCAATGACGGGTAGGTTAGCGGGGCGTTGCGGCTACCTCAGACTTTGGGCTCCGCGATTAGACCAGTTCAGGATGAATTCCTCCTGCTCCGCTGTCTCCACCGCGCCAGGTCGCACCGAGCGAACCTTAGCAATTGCATCGATGCCGTCTGAGGCACAGCCTGTTTCAATGAGGAGCATCGACGCCACGGTGCCGGCCCGACCCAGACCACCTTTGCAGTGCACCACAATCTTGGTTCCGGACATGAGCTTCGCTGCGAGCTGTGGTCCTAAGGATCGCCATGGCGCAAGCAGTCGCGAATCGGGTGCCGCACCATCCGTAATGGGCAGGCCGTGCCACGTCAAGCCGTGCGCACTGGCACATTCCGCTAAAGAGGTGATTCGAAGCTCCTCGAACTCCCATGGCTCAATCAAGGTGATCAAATGCTGGGCTCCCCACGCGACGATCGACGCTAGATCGACGTTCAGGTCCCGAGCCCAAGACCCCGTCATTGCGGCGTCTTGATGTTTTCCTGGAGCAAAGGTGACGCCGATACAACCGCCATTCGTGCCGACAGGCAAGGTGGCAATCTGAAGTGGATGGGAGATACTTGTTCTGCTCAACTACGCTCTCCGAAATCAACGGCCCTTGGGGGCAAGAAGCAAACGCTGCGCTCTTTTGGTTCGATTGTCCAACTGTGAGCCTAGGGGTGCTAGGGGAAGCGTGACCGAATGTCTAAGACAGCGGCGTACTGCCCGACTCCCGGAAGGACGGCGCAAGCCGCACTCGGCATTGCAAGGACGGCGCGCTGGAGGTCCAGTGGACAGTGAAGCCAAGGTCGGCTACGCCGCGTCTCAGGATGCATGCTCAAGCGCACCAATCATCCGCGCGCGCTCGGAGAGCTGGATAAGATCCGCGATGCAGTCGAGGCGCTCAGCGGAGATGATGACCTCTGTGTACAGCGTGCAAAAGACCCATCGGGGGCGACAAGACTGAAGCAGACACGATCGCTCACTTCAGCCGGATGTGGCGCTATTGGCGAGAGCAACGCCATGAGTGGCCACCGCCGACCTAAGCTCGTGGCGAAATGCAACTTGATTTAGGCGTTCGCTGGATTCGAGCCGAATCAAGCCGACCGCGTTAAACGAAGTGTCAGTTACTACTTATCAAGACCACGAGTCTGGCGAGGAAGAAGACCAAGAATACTAAGCAAATGCCAAATACAGCCCAAAAGGCAATCTTCCCTGGCGTCCCGAAAGGGTCGGTCGTCTTTGGCTCAGCGGGCCGGTGGTGCAGCGCCATGACGGAAGCACCAAGAACTAAGGCAATCGTGGATATTTCCATCGAATTTATAACTGCGAACTTGAATATTTCTCCCCGAACGACCAAGGGAAAAAGGACATAGGAGGATAACGTTATTCCCCAATTCACTGCGGCAGCAACAAAGGCGAGTGTAACCATGAAGTTAGTTGGATCGATGATTAGGTAACCGATCTTTTTGCTGTACTGAGAAGGCTTTGCGATATTACGGATCGCACATCCGAAGGCAAGAAGCACTGCAATACCGGAGAAGGCAATAATTGTTTTCCCCGCTATTTGCTCCTGCAATATGTCCCCGACATGCTGCCTGAGTCTCGGAAATTCTGCTCCAATTGCAGCTAGAGCAAACGTCGCCAAGAAAAACCATACGAATGTAGCAAGTGGCTTAGCAACTTCAATTTCACGCATATGTGCCAGACCTTTGAAGTAGTAGTTTGCTCTTGACTCAAAAACGAGCCGACTCGCGAAGGAGTCTCGGCTTGAAAGACGTGCTAGACGTCTGCCGCGCGCTCAAAATCATTGCCCACAACTTCAGCATTGATAGCCATGATCTCTTGCTCGACAGAATCGATTAGCCCAATTATCTCTCCGCAGTCTACGGGATCTCTGAACACGAACCTTGCGAATGAGCGGAGCGCATCCAGTACGATCAGCGGCACGAATACGTACTGATTCACATGTGTACTGCAGTCATGGCCTCGCGGGACGAGAGCGCCGTTCGCCTCTTCTAAGTAATGAAAAGTTAGGCTTGGCCAAGTACCGTGCACGTGATGCGAGCCAATCTTCTGACCAACAAGATAGAGAAGCTTGTTTCTTCTGAGAGCAGCGATCATTGAAGCCAAATCCGGAAGCTTCTGGCTATCTGCGATATGGGCGGCATCCAGACCTGACGATTGAACATGCCGTTCAATTGATTCCAACATTCGCGTTTCGATCACGAGAGATTCGCCGCGCTCTGCAGCGTTCTCTTGGATTTGATCCCTAAACTTGAGCTCCGTCTTAAGACCATCAGCCACCAAGCGGTCAAACCGGTCGTGATGTTCTGTCTCGCAAAGCCAAATAAGCTTGGTCGCCGACTCAAAAATGCACCGATCGATAATCGCGGTCGTTTCTCCAAAAAGCCCCTCATGCGACAGAGCTACGTTGGAGAACATGAGCCTGGACATGCGATTGAGCAAACCTATTAGCACGGCATAATCGCGGGGCGGCGGTGCCGTTACTGCAGGCGATTCTGCCTGGAGGTGTGCGAAGAAATTGCACAAAGCGCTCGTGAATTTGTACCACTCGAAAAGTACTGGACAGAAGTCATCAGCTGCTCTGCAGCGAGCCAGCTGGTCCTCAGTAATCGTCGGCGCTTCCGGGAGCATAGTTTTTAGGTCTGAAGTGATCTAACTGCGGATCTCGCGGTTCCGCGATTCCGGTGATACGACTTATCCACGGATCACCCTATGAAGGGATTTCGCCCTAATACCGCTCAATCTTAGGGCGACTGGGTTCGCCCGACAACTCCGGGTGTAACAGGACTTGGCGGTAGTCTCGCGATGCGATCACACCGATCGACGCCCGCAGCTGCAAGCAACTTTGGGTTTTTACGTCCGAGTCGCGTGCAGGAATACGTCAACGCCATCTTCGCCTGCAATGAGCATCACAGCCGGCAGCCCATGGGCACCTAGGCGCTGCCACAGATGTGATAGAAGCTTCCTATCTTGGGCACTTGGAACAGCGTCCACACCGCTGGGATGTGAGTGCCAAGCACCTATCCACATGACCATGCCGGCGGTTCGTCGCTGCGCCTCGGCGATGTCTTCCTGCACGCCTTTGTTCCCGCACTGGAAATCTACCTCTGTCGAAACGCTATCTATCGGCGCGGGTCGGCCGTCTACCAAATGAACAGTTTTTAGCTTGAAGTCTACAACGCCGAGAAGAATGCCGCCGGTTTCGACAGGAAGCGAGCTGGCTCGTTCCGCCATAAGTTGGTCACAAAGTCCTTCGTCCCAGAAGATCTTCCAGTCGCCGACCGCTTTCGAGAGGATTTGCCTAGCCGCTACCTCAATATGACGAATGCTCCCGTCGCTTGAAGTCTCCCATACATCAATGCTTGCCTCTGCACGCGACGACCGTTGCCTGATCTGCGTCGCTAGCAAGGATGCGTTGAGCAGCACCTTGTCGTAGCCAAGGACAGTAGACACGTCGCGGCAGCTCGCCCCACTTCGAAGTGGTCGCCCCTTGGATTCAAGATGCGAAGAGCCCCATTCTTGTCGGATGATAGCCCGATAGTACTGCGCCTCGAGCGAATCGCCTCTGATCGTCCGCGTACTGTCCTCAGACAGTAGTACGCATCCGCACCCAGAGGGCGTCAAGAATGTGGCCATCCCACGAGGAAGTTCGGCTCTCGACCAAGCCCGTGTTACCTGGACAGTTGTGGATGCATCGACGAGTAGGTCGCCACGCATCAAGCAGTTCCGAACGGTATCGAGCTCAAGATCAGACGCCCGGTTCTGCAGTGCCTTTGCGTTGGGATCAAGGATGCCTAGCGTGCGCCGGGCATGCTGCCGTAATACTTGGACTTTGGGCACTCCTACTTCGTCCTGGGTGCCCACATGCCGGACGACATTGTGCGGAGCTAGCACATCAGGATCGACGTAGTCCCATCGCCCCCAAGCGGAGCGTGCCCATATATCGGCGAGTGCGCTTCCCAACGAGCCCACACCAGCAATCACGCCCCGGAACTGGCCATTCTCGACACCAGACCAACGCTGAGCTTCGTCTCGATCAAGGCTACGGCTGACCTCGATGTGGAGGACCTCGATGTCCTGCCAACCCTTAGTTGGCCAGTCAGGCTCCTCTCCAAATATGTGTGAGATGGGCTGGACCGCATCGTTGGCACCGTACGGACCGAGTGCCTGAATTCGCAGTCCGAGATCAATCAGGTTGCAGTCCAGCCGGAATCCCAATGAGTCGATGCTCTCAACTTTCCCGCTTCGCCTCCTAGGTAGACGAACGATCAAGATGATACGAGCGTCCCCTGGCCCAATTCCAGCGTTGGAGCATCTCCGGAACGCCTCTTGTACCGATGTGGCGAGCCCTGGCATGAGTGAACTGCCGTTAGCCGTGAGCAACTTCTCAAGCTCGCCGAGCGTTGAGGGTGGCGAAGAAAGCGGAGGATGTCCGATAGGACGCGCCTCAACGACCAACAGTCGATGGGACGCTCGCTCAGGAGCGCCGGAGGTTATCACGCGAGTCCGATAACAGGCTCCGCGTTCCCATTCCCAAGCATCTACCAGAGCAAGCTCCTTGGAAGGATCGGTCAGTGCTTCCTCGAAGTCAGGGGGAAGCATCAGCCATTGCCCAAGGCTGTAGAAGATGGGCTCCAAGGCACGGTCGGCCTCATGAATCGTGCCATCCGCTGTCTTTTCCAGCCAGCTCAGAAGAATCTCGAGCAGCGCTTCCGGTGTGTACCTATGCTCGACAATCTCCCAGTCGCCTTCGATGATGCAGAGCGACGGCGGGCCATGATCGCCGGTAGAGTACTGATGCAATGCTTTCGGGAAGCTCTTTCTTAGAGGCCTGGCCTCGAACGGAAATCGAGCACCGCTGCGGTACAGCAGTGCAATTCGTTCGATCCTGTTGATTCCTGCATCATTTCCAGGAGAGACGGCACCGTCGCCTATATCAGCGACGATGATCTCTGCTCTAAACGGATCCTCAAGTCGCCTTAGTTCGACCACGTTGACGTCAGCGTGCGCATTACAAGCCTTAAGCAGCGCCTGCATACGGACATCTTGGAAGGGATCCACCTCGTGCTCGGGGATGCCGACGCCCCACTCGAGGAAGTCTGAGCTCACTGTGGAGAGCCTGCGCGCGGTGCTGCAGCAATCGCTGCTACAGCTGAGGAACCTCCACCCGCCTTCTTGACTCGGACGCTACCGTACGAGACCTGTAGATCGAGCGGCGACTGCTCCCAGTGCTGGGGATACTCGCCGGTACACATGAACTTCCCTCCGACGCCGGCCAGAATGCTCTCATATTCCCGCTTGGCGCGAATACAGGGCGGATCATTCTTGTCATCCAGGATTCGCTTGGAGCTCGCCACGATTACTGCTCCGGACTTAGCTTGAGCAAGCGCTGCTCGCGCGCCTTCCGAAACCAGAGCTTTCTGGCCCTTGTCTGACCAGCTATCCCATGACAGAGAGTGCCACGAGCAGTGGTGCGGTGCCTGAAGAAGGTCGTACCTCAGCGCTTCATCGTCATGTTCATACTCAGCCCACAGAAGCTCCCATACATAAACCTCCGCATCGCCACCCGACAGGAACTTGCAGCGGGGACGTCCGGGTTCAACCGAATCCAGCGCGAAGTTGATGACGATGCTGGAATTGTTCTTCTTCAGCTCCTCAACAATGTCTGGTTCATCACAGAGGATGGGAGCCAGGAGGGTCGCCTCGAAGCAGGAGTTGTACGCACCGTTGAGATGGCCGAAGGTAGTCCCCGGTTTGATGACGATTGAAGTGAGATCATCCGTCTTGCCGTCAACGTCTTCTCCCATCAGCAGTACGCGCTCACCATCCTTGTTTCCGAGGCCTTGGCGGTACTGCTTCACCCGACGCTTTGCCTCGCGGTTGAATGCCACGGCATCGTCGCAGAGAACATGGTCCTTTGAACGACGACGGAAGACGAGCGGAGACGACCAGATTTCCCGGATGACGATGCGCTTATCCTTGTCGGGCTTCTTGTCGTCGGGGTAGTCCGCAATCGGCCCCAGGTAAAAATGCCTGCTCAGACCGAGACAATGATCCTCATCGGGGTGGCTCAGCATGAAAACGTCTACGTAGGGCCGGCCTAGTGCATCCCGCTGCAGCCTGGTACGCAGGTCTGAAGCTACATCACGAACAGAGCTGTCGTCAGGATCGTCGGCCGATGCTCGGATGTTAACGTCAATCAGGATAGAACTAGCCGCCTGGTCCGAAAGGCGGATCAGGGTCATATCGCCACAGTCGACCGGGAAGAACGTGATGGTGCTCATTCAGATTGCGCCTCATCGGGTTGACCACCCTTAGTGGCCGTCCGCTGCACTATACTACGAAAAACTATGAGGTCATAAAAAATAGTGTCCGCGCTCGGAGATTTCCTGAATGTCCCTTAAAATCAATAAGTTAGACGACAACAGCCCCCGAAAGGAGCGTTGGGGACAGGCACGTCGACTGGAGTTCATTGACTCCCGCCTGTTGTGGACCGGGAAGGTCAACCGCTCAGATTTGGTCGAGTTCTTTAAGATCTCGCCTCCGCAAGCCACACTGGACTTCGCTGAATACGCGGGGCGAGCCCCTCAGAATGCCAAGTACGACGCCAGGGAGCGCGCATACGTAGCAATGCCAACCTATTCCCCAGTCTTCACTGAGCCCTCGAGCGCCCGCTACCTGGCCGAGCTACATGCGGTGACGACGGGCCTGCTTAGTACCGACCTGAGCTTCCTGGGTTCCCCTCCGCCGGCGGAAGTAGTGAGCTTTCCTAGTCGCCAGGTCAATGTCGTGCTGTTGCGGGAGACGCTCGCTGCGATCCAGTCAAACAAAGCACTGGAAATCACGTACCAGACCATGGCTCGCGCTGATGCAGACGTAAGGGTTATGTCCCCTCTTGCATTGGCCTATGACGGATTTCGATGGCATATCCGGGCGTATTGTCACCTGCGCGAAGACTACCGTGACTTCATTTTTGCTCGGATCCTACTGGCAAAGCCTTCTGGGGCAGCTCAGGCGACGATCGCGGATGATAAGGAGTGGAATCATTTCATTGATGTCGAGATAGCACCTAACCCGTTGCTTTCGGAAGGTGCACGCCGAGTGATCGAACTGGACTACGGCATGTCCGACGGCAAACTAAAGCTGAAGTGCAGACAGGCAATGGGTTACTACTTGTTGGCGCGTTTGGGGCTGAAAGAGCAGGAGAACGAGAATGCTAGATCACAGCAAATCGTGCTTGCTAATCGCGCTGAGCTGTCTGTCTATTTACCGACGATTGTGCGACCAGACCGCTAATCAAGGGAGCCATCATCTCGAGCCGGGAGGGACTGGTTCTGACTGCGTCCCTTCGATTGCGAGAACGGTCCGAACCAGGCGTACACCCGCCACTCTCGCGACTACACTTGCGCCAATGTACTGAAGGCAGAAGATTGCGGCCACAGGGCCGCGAGCAAACCCAAGGTCAAATAGGGTGAGCGCGAACGGCGCTACCACTGCAACGAAGAATGAGACCACCGCCAGATCACGGAAGGTGAGGTACCGGCGATTGGCGTCAAGCACTGCCTCGTCATTGCGATGGTCACGGTAGATCTTGTACCAAAGTCGTTGCTGAGCATCTGGGTCTGAAGGAAGTGGGCCTCGCCGTGCAGCCACTGCGTCAGGATCGATTCTAGGGTCCTCCTGCAGGTGCCTCGAGAATGCAGAATACCCAGGCAGCGAGTACTTCATCTTCCAGAATACAAGCGACGCCTTTAGCTCGGGCGGCAGTATTGCGGTCATCATGTAAAGCATTGGCGGAGACAGCACCGTCGTCAGGCCACCGATGATCATCTTCGGATCCACCGTACCCCATCGCCAATCGGGAACAAGTACGTAGGTCAGTAACGCCATATCGAACGTTATGAATGCTCCAATCCATTTCAACATTCCCCCTTTTGCAGACACTTCCGTTCCCCTCCAACGATTGAATTGGCATGCGGCGGAGCAGTGCTCGCCCCCCCCTAGAGTATGACTCTACAAGGGCAATCTGGGCAGTGCTCGCCCGTAGGTTCCCTGGTCGTTTCCGAGGCAAGAATCGGACGTATAGGTACAACGCCAGTTCCTTGGCTCATCTCATCTTCCGGGGCGTGGCAGCCAGAATCTGGATCAGCTCCGGCAATGCGAGGACTTTGTTTCGCCTAGATGATCCGGACGCAAAGGAAGCGTAGGCTATCTACTGACTAACGACGCATCAGCGGAAACTAGCATGAGCAGATCCAACTCAGTTGAGGACAAGGCATTGGCCGCTCTTGACCGTCTGGTGAAGCGACGCCCAACCAATGAACTGCTGAAAGCAAAGATGGCCGCAGGTCATCGGATCATAACTCCCACCTCGGTCGCGGCCGAGGCAGGCGTAAATAGAGGAAGCTTTGGATCAAGGCACGCTCGACTGGGGCATGTCTGGCTCAAAATTCAAGAGCTAGCTGAGGAGGAGAAGCGAGGCTCAGTGACTGAGGAGCTCGCCAAGCTTAGGGCCGAGAATGCAAGGTTGAAGGCTCTGTTGCACAAGACAAATATCCACAACGCCTGTCTTCAGCTCGCAGTGTCCCGGCTTCAGAAACGAAGTGCGAACAGGGACGATGGAGCCAATGTCGTCAACTTCCGCCAGAACAATCGAAAGCGTCCCCGGTAGCGTTGGATATCGTCTTCAGAACTGCTCGACTCTGAACGACACGACTCATGGCAATTTTTGAGCGCTGGTCCTTAGGGTTGATCCGCTCTGCTTGGACAATGGCCTGGTTCTTCAGAAGCCGATCCTCCCAGAAGTCCCGATGCTCTGGCAGGATGATGCAACACTTGCACCCCGCACACAGCCCGGGCGATCGTACGCCGAAGTTCGGCGAGGCGAGAACAGTGAGCAGGCTTGCGTCTGGGTTGCAGCTGGAGCGGTCAGGCACCATGTCGATCAGGCAACTCGCGTAAATCCCTGTCCATATCCGGAGGTCGGTGAGCTTCACGTACGCTACCGCCTTATCAATCAGCGTCTCTCCGTCCATCACGGACAGTGCCTTGGCCATTGATTCGGCATGTTGCATGAGAAGCCGCTGTGCAGGTCCACCTCCGATCGGCTTGCCAAGCGTAATTTGAACGAGGAACCGAGAGGTTTCCATCACTCTCTCTCCTTCCAGATTCTCGAGCAGGGCTGCATCGTTTCCGATGTATCCCTGATCTGTGATCTGCTCGCTCATGTGACGAAAGTGAGTCCGTAGGGCAGGCATTAGATCCGGCTTGGATCGGAATACATAATGTGCAAAGGTGACCCTCCATCGCTGCGGGCGTAGGGCTCTCACCTCATACATAGCTTGTGTCGCGTCGATGCCACGCTTCTTCATGAGGGCCTCGATGGCGAACTCTCGCTGCAGGATAGAGTTTCGGGAGGCTGTCATTCGGCCAATTCCATCAGTACCCGATGGGAGGGACTTGGCGTGGGAGAAGCTGAGCATCAGTGCCTTGCTACCCGAAAGAGCTCTCCAAGGCTCCATTAGTCGAACCAACACTTCGATGGACTTCAGCACGATCGGCAGGTGTTTCGTGCCCAACGGACGCAGTCCAGCTGTCCACTCATGGCGAGTCGCTTCCCTTTTAGCGGAAATGCCGCAGATGGAGAACACCTCCATTAATCCGTCTAGAGAGGTCACTGACTTGATCACACCGTGCCGTAGCGTCGGATCGTGGTCCAGGGAGAGGCCTATCAGCTCATGAGCTCGAATCCCAGTACATGCCTGCAGCAACGTACTGCATGCGCTTTGAGTCATAAGGATTAGGCGTCTTAGGATCTGAGTTCCGCTAATCTCGTGCTCGTCCCCAGCATCATCGGTCCGATCCGTGGCAATCAATGGCTCATGCCAAGGTGTTAGTGTTCCTGGGATCGGGCTCATCTGGAACTCCTCGATGTGCCGTTTGATCTCACGAAGACAGACAATTCGTCTCGCTCCCGTAGCGCTCCGTGCGCCGATAAGCATCGGGATGACCTCAGCCTGAAGTCTGATCACATCCTCCGAGCCGTAGTCGATCCATTCACATGCGTAGGAAAGAATCGGTACCGAGATCTCGTCCGGGACAGGCAACAATCCACCCGTTCGAGCGAGCCCAAGGGGCTCGGTCACAACGTCATAGGTTCTTCTTCCATCGAACGGCGCTTCGCACGGTGCTTGCCCGCCTCTTGCGCGCAGTCTGTCCGCGATCTCGTAGATCTGTGTAAGTGGGTGGATGAGCTTGTACGCGGTGGCATGCGTCCACGCCCTGTCTCGACCGGCATCACCTCCAGCCATTATGTATTGCTCTTCGAGACCTTCGACGTACTCCCAGCTCACCGCTGTGGAGAGAGCGTGTGCAGATTTTTGTGTAAACGGGATTCGGGTTACAGCTGAGGGAGCCGCCCCTCAAACTGGATGGTAAATCGGTTCAGGGCTGCCTTCCAATCACGGATGGGTAAGGTCCATCGTTTGCT
>NZ_JASCOR010000013.1 GCF_029959445.1 Stenotrophomonas sp. PS02298
GCTTACGCCGCTCCTACAAGATGGCGGTGGGCTGATGTATTGCTGGAAAGGCCCTTGCCGAGCATGGCTCGGCACTACCGGGGCGCAACGCAATGCCCATTGCCAGGGAATGGCTCAGCCGCGACCCAGCACCAGCTCGATCACGAAGCGGCTGCCGAAGAACGCCAGCAGCAGCAGCGCCATCGCGGTCAGGGTCCAGTGCACGGCCTTGCTGCCACGCCAGCCGTAGCGGCGGCGGCCGATCAGCAAGGTGCCGAAGACGATCCACGACAGCACGCTGAGCACCGTCTTGTGCACCAGCTTCTGCTCCAGCAGGTTGTCGACGAACAGCACGCCGGTCAGCAGGGTCAGGGTCAGCAGGCAGAAGCCGACCGTGATCGTGCGGAACAGCAGGGTTTCCAGGTCAGCCAGCGGCGGCAGGGCGCGCAACCAGGGGCGGAAGTCGCGGCGACGCAGGGCCCGCTCCTGCAGCCACAGCATGATCGCCAACAGCGCGGCCACGCTCAGCGTGGCGTAGGCCAGCAGTGCGAGCCAGGCATGGGTTGCCAGGCGCCAGCCCAGCAGCTTGCTCGGTTCGTGGCCGTAGCCGTGGTAGGCCAGCAGCAGGATCGCCGCCATCGGGAACACCACCACGCCCAGCGCCGACATGCGTCCGCGTGCGCCAACCACGGCGGTCAGTGCCGCCATGCCCAGGCCCACCAGCGACAGCGCCGCGAAGAAGTGCATGTCCGGCCCGCCAGCGGTCTTCATCGCCACCATCAGGTGGTAACCGGCGTGCAGCAGCACGGCGGCGATGGTCGGCAGCAGCCAGCTGCGTGGGGGCGGACTGCGTTCGCCGGCCAGCCCGCGTACCAGCAGGGCGGTGGACACCAGATAGAGTGCGGCGGCGATGAGAACGATTGTCATCGCTGCAGTTTCGCATACAGGCCCGTCGCTGGCGATCTGAACCGGCGGTGGCGGCGGCTGGCCGTTATACTGACTGTCTCTGTTTCCACGATTTCCGCAGGTTCCGTCGCATGTTCGAGTCACTGACCCAGCGCCTTTCCGGCACCATCGAGCGCCTGCGTGGGCGCGGCCGCCTGACTGAAGAAAACATCCGCGAGGCCACCCGCGAGGTGCGCATCGCCCTGCTGGAGGCCGATGTGGCCCTGCCGGTGGTGCAGGCCCTGATCGAGAAGATCAAGGTTCGCGCGGTTGGCCAGGAGGTTCTCAAGTCGCTTACCCCGGGCCAGGCCCTGATCAAGGTCGTGCGCGACGAGCTGACCGCCGTCATGGGCGCCCAGGCCACCGACCTGAACCTCAACGTGCCTGCGCCGGCCATCATCCTGATGGCGGGCCTGCAGGGTGCCGGCAAGACCACCACGGTCGGCAAGCTGGCCAAGCACCTGAAGGAAAAGCGCAAGAAGAAGGTGATGGTGGTTTCCGCCGACGTTTATCGTCCGGCCGCCATCGAGCAGTTGAAGACCCTGGCCGAACAGGTCGGCGTGCTGTTCTTCCCGTCCGCGCCCGACCAGAAGCCGGTCGACATCGTTCGCGCTGCCATCGATGACGCGCGCAAGTCGTTCGCCGACGTGCTGCTGGTCGATACCGCCGGCCGCCTGGCCATCGACGAAGCGATGATGGCCGAGATCAAGGCCCTGCACGCCGCGGTCAACCCGGCCGAAACCCTGTTCGTGGTCGATGCCATGACCGGCCAGGACGCGGCCAACACTGCCAAGGCCTTCGGCGAAGCGCTGCCGTTGACCGGCGTGGTGCTGACCAAGACCGACGGTGACGCCCGTGGCGGCGCCGCGCTGAGCGTGCGCTACATCACCGGCAAGCCGATCAAGTTCACCGGTACCGGTGAAAAGGTCGACGGCCTGGATGTGTTCCATCCGGAACGTGTGGCCAGCCGCATCCTCGACATGGGCGACGTGCTGTCGCTGGTGGAGCAGGTCGAGCAGCAGGTCGACAAGGACAAGGCACAGAAGCTGGCCGAGAAAGTCGCCAAGGGCAAGAAGTTCGATCTGAACGACATGCGCGACCAGCTGGAGCAGATGCAGAACATGGGCGGCATCGGCGGCCTGATGGACAAGTTGCCAGGCCTGGGCCAGATCCCCGAGCACCTCAAGGCGCAGGTCAGCCAGAGCAAGGAAGTGCCGCGCATGATCGCCATCATCGGCTCGATGACCAAGAAGGAGCGCCGCAACCCGGGCCTGCTCAATGGCTCGCGCCGTGCCCGCATCGCGCGTGGCTCCGGCACCCAGCCGGCCGACGTCAACAAGCTGATGAAGCAGTACATGCAGATGGAAAAGATGATGGGCAAGCTGGCCGGTGGCGGCATGAAGGGCATGATGCGCAACATGAAGGGCATGCTCGGCGCCATGGGTGGCAAGGGCGGCCTGCCGTTCCGTTGATAACGTTTGATTCCAACCGGTTGAACAGGGAGTGGTGCATGAAGAACAGGATGTATCTGGTTTTGGCGGTGCTGGCGCTGGGCGCATGTGGCGAGGACCGCTCGCTGTCGCAGAAGGCGGGCAGCGCGATCAGCGGCACCGCCACCGATTTCGTTGCCGGCCTGGGTGAGGGCGTCGACAAGCGCATGTCGCTCAAGCTCGACGTCGCGCCGGAAGTGGTCAGCAACGGCATGACCGTGACCTTGGGCAAGAGCCGCGGCATGGGCTCCAAGGATGCGTCGGTCTATGTGGTGGCAACCAAGCCTTACAAGGGTGCATTCCTGGCACGTGCACTGGACGAGTCCGGCGCTGAAATCGGCCGCTCGCGGGTGGACGTGGATTTCGCTGCCGATGATGCGCAGTATGTGAACTTCACCTTCAACGAAGAGATGGACAGCCAGCTGGTGCGTTCCTACGCACTTTCGCTGCGCTGAGTAGCGCGGGCATCGGCGGTATGATCACCGCCATGCACAACGCCCTCATCTCAGCCCGGACCGAAGCGTTCTGCCAGCGCTTCGGTCTTGAACTTCCCATCCTGCTGGCGCCGATGGCCGGCGCCTGCCCGGTACCGCTGTCTGCAGCGCTTGCCAATGCCGGCAGCATGGGCGCGATGGGCGCGGTACTGTCCACGCCGGAACAGATCAGCCAGTGGATGCAGGCATTCGGCCAGCAGTCGCAGGGGCCGGCGCAGGTGAACGTGTGGGTGCCGGATGCGGCTCCGCGGCGGGACCCTGCCGCCGAAACGGCGACGCGTGAGTTTCTTGCGCAATGGGGGCCGCAGGTCGCGGCGGAAGCCGGTGATGCCGGTCCTGCCGATTTTGACGCCCAGTTCGATGCGCTGGTTGCCGCCCGGCCGGCGGTGGCATCAACCATCATGGGGGTGTTTTCCGCCGCACAGGTGGCACGATTGCAGGCTGCCGGCATTGCCTGGTTTGCCTGCGCGACCACCTTGAGTGAAGCACTGCAGGCGCAGGCCGCTGGTGCTGATGCGGTGGTTGCGCAGGGCATGGAGGCGGGCGGCCATCGTGGTGCGTTTGACCCAGCACTCGCCGAACGGCAGATGGTCGGTCTGTTCGCCTTGCTGCCGCGTCTGGTCGATCACCTGAGCGTGCCGGTGATCGCCGCTGGTGGCATTGCCGATGGTCGTGGTGTCGCGGCGGCCCTGATGTTGGGTGCCAGCGCGGTGCAGGTGGGCACGGCATTCCTGGCTGCCGATGAATCCGATATTCCCGCGGCGTGGAAGCAGGCGTTGGCCGTTGCCGAGCCCGAAGCCACGCGTGCGACGCGGGCCTTCAGTGGCCGACTTGGACGCGCCCTCGATACCGCCTATGTGCGAGCTGCCGAGGCGGCCGACGCGCCAGCACCTCGTCCCTATCCGGTGCAGCGCGGACTGACTGCCGGCATGCGCAAGCAGGCCAGTGCCACCAACCAGCTCGATGCGATGCAGGCGTGGGCAGGGCAGTCGGCATGGATGGCCAGGCGCGCACCGGCGGTGCAGATCCTGCGTGGGATGTGGGCACAGGCGCAGGCGCTGCCGTGACGGTGCTGTTCTGCAACGGGCAATTGGCCGATGCCGGTGCGTTGAGCGCGGCGCTGGTCAATTACGGACACTTCACCTCGTTGCAGGTGCGCGCTGGCGCGGTGCAGGGCTGGGCGCTGCATATGCAGCGGCTGCAACAGGGCACGCGTGAGCTGTTCGATGTTGAGCTGGATGGCACGCAGCTGGTGGCATGGCTGCGGCAGGCATTGCAGCAGCTCGACGCGGCGGATGCATCGGTAAGGATCACGGTGTTTTCGCGTCAGTTCGATTTCCGCCAGCCGCTGCGTGCGGTGCCGGTGGATGTATTGATCGCCATCGCCGCGCCGGCATCGATTCCAGCGCTTGCACGTTCAGTGCTGCCGCTGCCGTATCAACGCGAGTTGGCGCATATCAAGCACGTGGGGACGTTCCCGCTGTTCCACCTGCGCAGGCAAGCCTTGCAACGCGGATTCGATGACGCCTTGTTTATCGATGTGCAAGGCCGCATCAGCGAAGGCACGACCTGGAACCTGGCGTTCTGGGACGGCGCGCAGGTGTGCTGGCCACAGGCCTCGGCGCTGCGTGGCAGCACCGAGCGTCTGCTGATGGACGGCGTGGCCGCGCTTGGTCAGGCGCAGACCCAGGTTGAAGTGCACTTGCCGTCATTGGCCCGGTTCAGTGGCGCGGTGGCATTCAATGCCTCCGGTATCTGGCCATTGGCAGCCATTGGTGAACAGCGTATGGGGCAGTCCGATGTGTTGCTGGCCCACCTGCAGGCCGCGTTGGCGCAAGCGCCTTGGCTGGCGCTGTAACGCGGGAAGGAGCTGTGCGTGCAGGCCACGGGTTGGCGTGGCTTGATCAGCTGTGCACCGTGTGCATTTCATGTCGTTCGCGTTGCGTCGGCTGCACTCGATCGTACTACTGGCGGGAGATCGCACGATGTTGGACCTGAGTGACCCGCATGCGACCCTGCATTGGCTGATGAGCATGTTGCTGTTGGTGCTGCACCTGGTGATCGCAGCAAGGGCGCTTACCCGCGCCAACCGGACTCCTGCATCCCGCGCAGCCTGGGTACTGGTGATCATGCTGGCACCGGTGATTGGCATGCTGGCTTACCTATTGCTCGGTGAAACCAATGTTGGCTGGGCGCGTCTGCGTCGGCTGCGGCAGACAGCGCGGATGCTCGCGGACTTGAATGACGCGGCCCACAATGACGTCGAGCTGGCATCGCTGCCTGCGGCAGCATCATCGTTGTTTGCCTTGGCGACATCGATCAACGGCGCACAGCCTCTACGCGGCAACCGCATCGTTCTGCTCGGCGCCAACGGCAGCCATCCGACAACACCCATGGACGATTGCAGGGCTGCCATCAACGCCCTGGTGCACGATATCGAGCAGGCGCAGCAGAGTGTGCACATTGCCTTCTATATCTGGCTGGATGACGAAGCTGGCGGTCGTGTTGCCGACGCTGTTGCCGCCGCGGCAGGTCGTGGCGTGGCGTGCAGGGTGATGCTGGATGCGCTGGGTTCGCGCGGCTTCATCGGCGGCCCGCGTTGGACGCAGCTGACGCAAGCCGGGGTCAAGTTGCTACGGACTCTGGACGATCTCAATCGTCTGCAGCACATGGCGTTCAGTCGCATGGACCTGCGTGATCACCGCAAGATCGTGGTCATCGACAACCGCATTGCCTACTGCGGTAGCCAGAATTGCGCGGATCCGGAATTCCGGGTCAAGCCGCGTTTTGCACCGTGGATTGACCTGCTGCTGCGTTGCGAAGGTCCGGTGGTGGCGCAGACGCAGCGCTTGTTCCTGAGCGGTTGGATTCCGGAAAGCGGTGAGCAGGGTCTGGATGGATACGCGGCCGACATGGCGCAGCCCTTTGCCGATGGGTGCGTGGCGCTGGCGTTTGAAACCGGCCCGGTTACCCGTCACAACGTGATGACCGATATGTTTGCAGCCTGTGTCTATGCGGCGCAGCGCGAACTGGTGATCAGTACGCCATATTTCGTGCCGGACGAAGCGCTGCTGCGTGCGATCTGTGCGGCGCCCCGGCGCGGGGTACGCACGCGGCTGATCCTGCCCATGCACAATGACTCCTGGCTGGTTGGGAAAAGCAGTCGCAGCACCTATGCCGATCTGCTGCAGTGTGGCGTGGAGGTCTACGAGTACCCACTCGGCCTGCTGCACGCAAAGTCGCTGACCATCGACGGCGAGATTGCCCTGGTCGGCTCGGCCAACATGGACCGCCGCAGTCTGGAATTGAACTTCGAGAACAACCTGCTGATCGCCGACAGTACGGTCACCGCCAGCATCGTGCGGCGACAGGAAGGCTATCTGTCGGTATCCGAGCCGGTGCTGTTGTCGCAGGTCATGGCGTGGCCGCTGCCAATCCGCTTGCTGCAGAACGCCGTGGCGATGATGTCGCCGGTGTTGTGACGCGATGGCTCAGACAGCGGGTGCACCATCACCGCGCAGCAGGCCCATGAATTCGCCGAACAGGCGCCGGTCGATCAAGCGCCCGCGGTCGTTGGCCAGGATCTCGATGGCCCGCTGTATCGGCATCGGGCCACGGTAGGGGCGCTGCGAGGTCAGTGCGTCGAAGCCATCGACGATGGTCAGGATGCGTGATTCCAACGGAATGTCTTCGCCCTGCAGGCCGTGCGGGTAACCGCTGCCATCCCAGGCTTCATGGTGATGGCGGATCAGCGTGGCAACGGCTTTGGCATCACTGCGGCCGGTGCTGGCGAACAGACGTGCGCCGCGCTCCGGATGGGTGCGCATCACCGAAATCTTGTCGTCGTCGAGTTTGCCGGGGTGCAACAGGACCTCATCACGGATGCCGATCTTGCCAACATCATGGAAGCGTGCGGCCAGCACGAGATGGCCGATGCGCTCTTCGGACAGATCGCAGCGGCGACCCATGGCCCGGGCAAGTTGCGAAACGCGATCGCAGTGGTGGTCGGTATAGCTGTCGCGCTGGTCCAGCGCGGCAGCCAGTACATCGATGGCGCAGTAGCTGTCATCCGGTGGATGCGACAGGCCCACGGGCGTGGTGATGGTCAACATGATGACGGAGCCGCGTGGGGTGGCGGCTGCGAGGGTAAGAGAGGGGGCGTCATTTTCGACGCCCTTTCATCTTCACGCAATGTTGACAGCTGGCTTTTTCAGGCGCGGCCGGGATGCAACGTGGTCAACAACGCGCGTGCGGCATTGAAGCGGTCGGCGCTTTCCGGCAGAGGATGCTTGATGCGCAGCTTGTCCGGGCCATCCATCTGGTAGAGCTTGGGTTGCTTCTGGATCAGCTGGATCACCACCATCGGATCGATGTTGGGCTTGCTGTCGAAGACGATGCGGCCACCGTTCTCGCCCAGTTCCAGTTTGCGGATGCCCAGTTCGTTGGCCTGCAGCTTGAGCTCGGCGATGGCGAACAGATGCTTGACCGGATCCGGCAGCAGGCCGAAGCGATCGATCATTTCCACCTGCAGTTCGCGCAGGCGCTCGTTGTCGCGCGCCGAGCTGATGCGCTTGTACAAGGTCAGGCGGGTATGCACATCTGGCAGGTAGTCTTCCGGAATCAAAGCCGGTACATGCAGCTCCACATCGGCACCGCGCGCTTCCTCGCCCGCATCCAGGTCCGGCAGCTTGCCCGACTTGATCGAACGCACCGCGCGCTCCAGTAGCTCGGTGTAGAGGCTGAAGCCGATCTCGGCCATCTGCCCGCTCTGATCCTCGCCGAGCAGCTCACCGGCACCTCGGATCTCAAGATCGTGGGTGGCCAGTGTGAAACCGGCGCCCAGTTCGTCCATCGAGGCGATGGCATCCAGGCGCTTCTGTGCGTCTGGCGTGATCGAACGTTTGTCCGGCACCAGCAGGTAGGCATACGCACGATGATGCGAGCGACCAACGCGGCCACGCAGCTGATGCAACTGCGCAAGGCCAAAGCGGTCGGCGCGGTTGATGATGATGGTGTTGGCGTTGGGGATGTCGATGCCTGACTCGATGATGGTACTGGCCAGCAGCACATTGAAGCGCTGCTTCTGGAAATCCAGCATCACCCGTTCCAGCTCGCGCTCGGGCATCTGCCCGTGGGCCATGCCGATGCGTGCTTCGGGTACCAGTTCGGACAGCTCGCGCTGCATCCGCCCCATGCTTTCCACATCGTTGTGCAGGAAGTACAGCTGGCCGCCACGCGACAACTCGCGCTGGAAGGCTTCGCGCAGCTGCGCGTTGTCCCATGCGGTGACGAAGGTCTTCACCGCCAGGCGGTTCGGCGGCGGGGTGGCGATGATCGACAGGTCGCGCAGGCCGGCCATGGCCATGTTCAAGGTACGCGGGATAGGCGTCGCGGTCAGGGTCAGCAGGTGCACGTTGGCGCGCATCGCCTTCAGGGCTTCCTTCTGGCGCACGCCAAAGCGCTGTTCTTCATCGACGATGACCAGGCCCAGGTCCTTGAACTTCACGTCCGGCTGCAGCAGGCGGTGCGTTCCGATGATCACATCGATGGTGCCTTCGGCGACCTTGTCGAGTTCGGCCTTGATCTCCTTGCTGGTCTTGAAGCGCGACAGCACTTCCACGCGCAGCGGGTAATCGGCGAAACGGTCGCGGAAGTTGCGATAGTGCTGTTCGGCCAGCAGCGTGGTCGGCACCAGTACTGCAACCTGCTTGCCGCCGCTTGCCGCGGCGAACGCAGCACGTACCGCGACCTCGGTTTTGCCGAAGCCGACGTCACCGCAGACCACGCGGTCCATCGGCTGGCTGGATTGCAGGTCACGCAGGGTGGCCTCGATGGCCGCCTGCTGGTCGGGGGTTTCCTCGAACGGGAAGCCTGCCGCGAACGGCTCGTACATCGAACGGTCGATATCCAGTGCCAGGCCCGCACGGGCGCGGCGACGGGCCTGGATTTCCAGCAGCTCGGCGGCAACGTCGCGGACTTTCTCCGCAGCCTTGCGCTTGGCCTTGGCCCACTGCTCGCCACCGAGCGAATGCAGCGGCGCGGTTTCCGGCGACGCGCCGGAGTAGCGGCTGATCAGGTGCAGTTGCGCGACCGGTACATACAGGCGGTCGCCCTTGGCGTATTCGATCTCCAGGAATTCGCCGGGCATGCCGCCGACATCCATCGCGATCAATCCGCGGTAGCGGCCCACACCATGATCTTCATGGACGATGGGCGCGCCTTCGGTCAGCTCGCCAAGGTCACGGATGATGGACTCGGGCTCGCGCCCGGCACGCCGCGTACGCCGCGCCTGGCCGGCGCGCTCGGGGAACAGCTGGCGCTCGGTAAGCACCGCCAAGGCCGGTTCGCTGAGCGCAAAGCCGTCATCCAGCGGTGCAACGGTAATGGCGAACTTGAGCCCCTCTCCCTTCGGGAGAGGGGTTGGGGAGAGGGTAGGGGGCGCAAGCCCACCAGCTGTCTGGCTTTGGCTAGCAGCCTTACCCCCATCCGACCCTTCGGGCCACCTTCCCCCGATGGGGGAAGGAAGAAAGTCGTTGAAGCTGCCCACAACCTCAGGCCGCAATTCAGCAGCCTGCAGCACTTCCAACAATGCCTCACGCCGTCCCGGCGAATCCGCCGCGATCAGCACCCGGCCCGGGTAGTGCTCGATGAAAGACTTCAGTGCCTGCCCCGCCGGCGCATCCTTGGCGGCGACCGGCAACGGCGGCAGTGGCTGGTCACCCAGCGGCTGCGCCTCGGCGGCGCGCGGATGATCGGCCGCGCAGACTTCCACGCGCGGCAGTTTGTTGAACTGCTCGCGCAGCTTGTCCGGTGACTGGTAGATCTCGTCCGGCGGCAGCAGCGGCCGTTCGATATCGTGGCGACGCTGCTCGTAACGGCTGTTGGTCTGCAGCCAGAACGCCTCGGAGGCTTCGCTGACGCCGCTGCCGAGCACGGTCATGAAACCGTCCGGCAGGTAGTCGAACAGGGTCGCGGTCTGGTTGAAGAACAGCGGCAGCATGTATTCGATGCCCGAAGGTGCCAGACCTGCCTTCAGGTCCTGGTACAGCGGGCTGCGCCGGGTATCCACATCGAAGCGTTCGCGCAGCGATGCCAGCACCTTGTTGAGGCTGGCGTCATCCATCGGCACTTCGCGGCCGGGCAGCATCTTCACTGCCGTCACCTTGTCCAGCGAACGCTGCGATTCCGGGTCGAACTCGCGGATGGAATCGATGTCCTCGTCCAGCAGCTCGATGCGCAACGGCGCGTCGGCGCCCATTGGATAGACATCGAGCAGGCCGCCACGCACGGCGAAATCACCCGGGTCCATCACCTGCACGACATTGCGGTAGCCGGCGCTTTCCAGGCGGCGTTTCTCCGCGTCCATGTCCAGGCGCTGGCCGACCTTCAGGTCGAAGCTGCCGCCGACGATGTAGCTCAATGGCGCCAGCCGCTGCAGCAGGGTCTGCACCGGCACCACGACGATGCCTTGCTTCAGCGTCGGCAGGCGGTGCAATGCGGCCAGACGCTGCGAAATGATGTCCGGGTGCGGGCTGAACTGGTCGTAGGGCAGGGTTTCCCAATCCGGGAACGGCACCACCGGCAACGGGCTGTTCGCACCAAGCAGGGTCTGCAGGTCAGCGGCCAGCTGATGCGCGCTGTGGTTGTCGCGGGTGATCAGCAGCAGCGGTTTGGCGTGCGCCTGCGCGGCGCAGGCGACATGCCAGGCCAGCGCACTGCTGGAAGCCGGAGCGCGCCACCAGGCGCGGAGCTGGCCCGAACGGGGCAGCGGCGGAATGGGGTAGGTAATAGGCGACATGAACCGCGAATTTTACCAGATGCGTCCCGGTCGCCCGTTTGGGTCTGATCTGAGTTGCAGATGTGGGCGTTGCAGGGCCGATAACGCGACAGGCGCCTTGCCGGCGCCTGTCGTGGGCTGAATGGAGAACCGGCGCTTAGTTGGCCAGTTCCAGCACCATCCGCACCAGTCCGGGGGCGGCGGAAGGGTGTGGCACCTGCTTGAAGCCAAGTGACGCGGCCAGCTGCAGCATTGGCTCGTTGTCCTGGGCGATATCGCCGTACAGGCGATCCAGGTATTTGCCGCGCGCCCATTTGACCAGTTTGCGCATCAACTGCCGGCCCAGACCCTGACCGGCAAGGAAGCCGCTGACCAGGATGGCGTACTCGGCATCGCGGGTACCCGGGATGATGGAAGCACGCGCGACCGCGCCAACAACCGCTTCGCCGGGTGGCAGCGGCTCGGCTGCGACCAGTGCGATCTCGGTTTTCGGGTTCGGGTGGGTCAGGCGCTGGGCGGTCTCATCCGACAGTGATTCCACCGACTGCAGGAACTTGTCGCGCACTTCTTCCGGCCCGAACAGGGCAAATGCGCCCTGCAGCGGCGCACCGTCTTCAGGGCGGATGGGTCGTATCAGCAGCTCACGGCCGCTGGGAGCCTTGAAATTTTCATGCCACGGGGGCATGCGGTTGCGTGTGGCCATGACTACGTTTCCTCCAAAGTCGCCTGATTCTGTCACCGCGGCTGCTACGTTCTGTGAACGCGGTCCAAAGCGGCTGCAGATTGCCGGCGCCGCCTGTCATTCGGGCGTCTTCAGCCACTCCAGCCGGGTCGAGGTGCCGGTTTCACCCAGATACTGCTTCAGGACCGGCAAGGCCGGGGCCAATACCTGCTCGAACTGCCATGGCGGGTTCAGTAACAGCATCCCGCTACCATTCAGACGCAGCGGAGAGTCGTCGGCCCTCACCATGAATTCGGCAACCAGGATGGACTTGGCCGGCAGTGCGGCCGCCTTGCGGAAGAACGGCTGCAGGGTGCGTCGTTGCTTGATCGGGTACCAGACTGCGCATTGCGCCTGTGGCATCCGGGTAAGAATCTCACGTAGGGTTGAGATAATCAGCGGGTACTCGGCGTCCTGCACCTCATACGGCGGATCGATCAGCACCAGCGCCCGCCCGATCTTGATCGCGCCGCTCTTGGGCGGCAGGAAGGCGCGGATCGCTTCATAGCCGTTGCCGGCGTGCACCTGTACCCGGCGATCGTGGGCAAACAGCTCCTTGAGCGCGGTGACCTCATCCTTCTGCAGCTCGCAGGCGGCCATGCGGTCCTGTTCGCGCAGGGCGCGCGCGGCCAGCAGCGGCGAGCCGGGGTAGGAGATCAAGGCGCCGACCGGGTTGTCGGCCTGCACCGCGCGCAGGTAGTGCTCGACCACTTCGGGCAGCGACGGGGTAGTCATCAGCCGCAGCACGCCTTCGTCGATCTCGGCGGTTTTGCGGCTTTCCTCGGCGGACAGCAGGTAACGGCCGCGGCCGGCATGCGTGTCCAGCACGAAGAAGGGCGAGTCTTTGCGCTTGAGCGCGTCGATCATCGCCAGCATGACGATGTGCTTGAGGACGTCGGCGTGGTTACCGGCGTGGAAGGCGTGGCGATAATTCATCGGCGAAGTTTACGGCTTGCGGCGTGGTGTGGGCGTTTTCATTGGAGGGAGCCGGTTGGGCGCCTGTGTGCGCGGCGGTGCTGGGGGTCGATCCGACGGGTTCAAAGGCGTGCCGATCGCTGTCGGCTGCAGCAAGGCCAGCTATGCTGATGCAATGTCCAGCCAACCTGCCCGGGTACTCGTCGTCGAAGACGAGGCCGCCATCGCCGACACCCTTCTTTATGCGCTGCGCAGCGAAGGCTATGCCGCCAGTCACTGCACGCTGGGCCGCGAAGCGCTGGCCTTGCTGCGCCAGCATGGTGCCGACGTGGTGGTGCTGGACGTCGGCCTGCCCGACCTTGGGGGCTTCGAGGTCTGCCGTGAACTGCGCACTTTCAGCCAGGTGCCGGTGATCTTCCTGACCGCCCGCAACGACGAGTTCGACCGCGTATTGGGGCTGGAGCTGGGCGCCGACGACTATGTGACTAAGCCGTTCTCGCCGCGCGAGATGGTGGCCCGGGTGCGCGCGCGCCTGCGCCGGACCGCGCCTGCTGCACCAGTTGCAGCGGAGGAGGGGGGCTGGAAGCAGCTGGGGCGGTTCGCAATTGACCACGACGGCCGCCGCATCCGTTACGACGAGGCGCTGCTGGACCTGACCCGCTACGAATACGCCTTGCTGGCGGCACTGCTGCAGCGGCCCGGGGCGATCCTGAGCCGGGCGCAGCTGATGGAGCGTGGCTGGGACCACGCCAGCGACAGCACCGACCGTACCGTCGATACCCACGTCAAAACCCTGCGCGCAAAGCTGCGTGCGGCCGGCGCGCAAGGCGAGCCGATCCGCACCCATCGTGGCGTCGGCTACGCCCTGGATGTCTGACCGATGCGGATCGGGCTGAAGCTGTTCCTGGGGTTCTTCCTGATTGTCGGCATCGCCGCGTTCTTCGTGATGCGCGTGTTCGTCAACGAAGTGAAGCCCGGCGTGCGCCAGGCGATGGAGTCCACCTTGGTGGACGCCGCCAATGTGCTGGCGGTGATGGCTGCGCCGGATCTGAAGGCCGGCCACATCGGCGAGGGTGACTTCGCCGCGCGCCTGGCCACCGCCCAGCGCCGCGATCCCAAGGCGATGGTGTGGCGTTTCCCCAAGCGCAGCATCGATTACCGGGTGACGGTGACCAACGCGCAGGGAATCGTGGTCTACGACTCGCGCGGGCAGGACGTGGGCCGCGACAACTCGCGCTGGAATGATGTCTACCGAACGCTGCGCGGTGAGTACGGGGCGCGTTCCAGTCCGGAGATACCGGGCGACGAAACCAACACCGTGATGCACGTGGCCGCGCCGATGTACGACCCGGCTGACGGACGCACCCTGATCGGCGTGCTGACGCTGTCGCAGCCCAACGACACCATCGATCCCTTCATCGTTGCCAGCCAGCGCGCCATCATCGCGCGCGGTGCCTGGTTGATCGGACTGTCGGCGCTGATCGGCCTGCTGATGACCTGGTGGCTGTCGCGCGGCATCAGCGGGCTGAGTCGTTATGCCAAGGCCGTCAGCGCCGGTGAGCTGGTGGCGCCGCCGAAGCGGCGCCGCGACGAGATCGGCGACCTCGGCCAGGCGCTGGAAACCATGCGCCGCAAGCTCGAAGGCAAGGCCTATGTCGAGCAGTACGTGCAGTCGCTGACCCACGAGATGAAGAGCCCGCTGGCGGCAATACGTGGTGCTGCCGAACTCCTGCAGGAGCCCTTGCCGGAAGCTGACCGGCAGCGTTTCGCCGCCAACATCGTGCAGCAGGAGCGGCGCCTGACCGAAACCATCGACCAGTTGCTGCGGCTTGCCGAGGTTGAACAGCACGGTTGGCTGCAGCGGCGCACCGAGGTGGATCTGGTCGCGGTCTGCCGCGCGCTGGCCGAGGATGCGGCGCCGCGCCTGCAGGCTGGGCAGATCCAACTGGATGTGGAACTGCCGGAGTGCGCAGCGGTGCAGGGCGATGCCTTCCTGCTGCGGCAGGCGCTGTCCAACCTGCTGGACAACGCGATTGCGTTTTCCGCGCCGGGCGGTCGCATCGTGCTCAGCGTGCAGCGGCAGCAGCAGAACTGGCGCATCGCCGTGCGCGACAACGGCCCCGGTGTGCCGGAGTACGCGCAGGAGCGGGTGTTCGAGCGTTTCTACTCGCTGGCGCGACCGGGCACGGGGCAGCGCAGTTCCGGCCTGGGCCTGCCATTCGTGGCTGAAGTGGCGCGCCTGCATGGCGGCGTCGCGGAGCTGGGCAACCATCCTGAAGGTGGCGCCGAAGCGCGCCTGCTGCTGCCGGCCGGCTGACTTCACATTCGCTTCAAACTCGGCACAAACCCTGCTCACCAGCGGTGTTCAACCTGTCCCTGTTTCCACACGAGGACGGGACATGACTTCCCTGAAACTGCTGTTGCGCTTCGCCATTGTCGGCGGGCTGGTGTTGTTGCTGCTGATTCCCCTGCTGCTGATCCGCAGCACCATCAATGAGCGTGAGCGTTACCGCGACGAGGCGGTCGAACGGGTATCGCAGAGCTGGGCCGGCGAACAGTCGCTGATCGGCCCGGTGCGGGTGCTGCCGTGGACCCAGCAGCGCGAAGTCGAGATTCCGGCCGAGGGCAACAATCCGCGCAAGACTGAAATGCGCGTTGAAAGTGGCTATGACCTGCAGATGCCGACGCGCTTGAATGTGCAGGGCAATATGCGCACCGACGAGCGCACCGTCGGTCTGTTCAAGGTGCCTGTCTACAACTGGCAGGCCAAACTGCAGGCCGAGTTCGCCGAGAGCAGCTATGTGGCGGTGCCGGGGCGCACCTACGGTCGTCCCTATCTGGCCTTGGGCGTGTCCGATGTGCGCGGTCTTGTAGGCACGCCGAACCTGCGCGTCGATGGCCATGCGATCCAACTGCAACCCGGTTCCGGCGCTCTGGAGGGAACCTCCAAGGGCCTGCATGCGCCGCTGTCGGTATTGCCGGATTCGGTGCAGGGCGTGCTGCGCGAGGGGGGCAAGGTAGAGCTGGAGTTCGTGCTCGGCGGTACCCGATCGCTGGCGGTTGCGCCGGTGGGTGACGACACCCGGGTGTCGTTGTCTTCGACCTGGCAGCATCCGCTGTTCGGCGGCAGTTTCCTGCCCAACGAGCGCAGCATCGATGCCAGCGGCTTCAAGGCGGAGTGGGCGGTGTCATCGCTGGCCTCGGCGGCACAGGCACAGCTGGTCAGGGCGATCCGCAGCGACGGCGGCAGCGTGGAGGCTTTGAACGTGGCCTTGGTGGACCCGGTGGACACCTATACGCAGGTGGACCGTGCCAGCAAGTACGGCATCCTGTTCGTGCTGCTGACCTTCGTTGGCTTTGCATTGTTCGAGCTGATCAAGCAGCTGAAGATCCACCCGCTGCAGTACCTGCTGGTTGGCCTGGCATTGGCGATCTTCTTCCTGCTGCTGCTGAGCCTGTCCGAGCAGATTGCGTTCTGGAAGGCGTATCTGATTGCAGCGGCGGCGTGTATCGGCTTGCAGGGCTTCTATCTGAGCGGGGTGCTGCAAAGCTGGAAGCGCGGTGTCGGTTTCGCAACGATGCTGACCATGTTGTACGGCGTGCTGTACGTGCTGCTGGTCTCGGAGAACAACGCGCTGCTGATGGGTTCGCTGCTGCTGTTCGGCATCCTCGCCGCGATCATGTGGGTCACCCGCAAGGTCGATTGGTACGAGCTGAGCAATCGTGCGGTGAGCAAGCAGGCTTGATCTGGCAGTTGCGATGACAGGGCGGGGTGGCGTTGGCCATCCCGCCTCTTTCGCAGGGAGGAATGAAATGAATCGTGCATTGATCCATCGCCGTGCGCAGCGCTTGTTGCCGGCGGGTATCGAGACCTGCGGCTTGTTGCACTTCGGCTTGGCGCCGGGGCAGGTGGAGCGGGCGCTATTGGGCAGTGTGTTTGCTGGTGGGCAGGCGCAAGGGGTTGTGGCGCTGCGCTTGTCGTTGTCGACGGCGTTGGCGATTCGGCGCAAGGGGCTGCGGTATTTCGAAGCGGACGATTGGGTTTATTCAGCGTTTGCCGAGGCTCATTCGTCGGATGCCGGTGGTTTTGCGTGTGGAGCTGAGGGCTTGGGTGCGCTGCCGACGACGCATGGCGCTGGATACTCCGCCGTCGCTCAAGATGGCCGTTCGTGGTTTGTGGTGCTGCCGGTGGAACGTCTCGTGGTTTATGGGTGGTGGGAGTGAGGGGCGCCGAGTTCTCGCCATGTTGCGCACTTGCTCCCTTCTCTCGCGTTCGCGAGGAACACTGGGCCTTCTGCCATAAAGGCGGGGTGCTTGAAGGGCCGGCCCCGCGAAGGCGGGCAGCGTGCGCTCACCGGCCTGCATGACACGTCCCTTCTCCCGCTTGTGGGAGAAGGTGCCCGGAGGGCGGATGAGGGGAGCTTTTGCCTTGGCTGTTGCTGTGAAAATGATTGCTGATTGCTGATTGCTGATTGCTGATTGCTGATTGCCAAAGCCAAAGCCAAAGCCAAAGCCAAAGCGGGAGCTTTCACTCCCCTGCGGGGAGCGAGTCACTTTTCTTTGCTTGTGCAAAGAAGAAGTAACCAAAAGAAACACACCCTGCCTCCGCGCCCACGCCGCTGCGCGACGCGGGTTCACTCCGCTGGCAGGATTTTTCGACGATACATCCTTGTATCGTCGAAAAACGACGCACATCCATGTGCGCCGCCCCGTGCGGGGTCTTGTCTGCCAGCTCCGTCGCTGCGGAAGGGGCCCGGTAAGTCAACGGTGGAGGCAACAGCAACAGCAACAGCAACAGCTGCAACGGCAACGGCAACGGCAACAAGCGCAACGACTGTGGGCTGATACGGATAGGGGTTGCGCACTCATTGAGAACTGCCGGGATGTGTTCCGGATGCCAATGACCTTGCTCGGCAACGTCGGCGGCAGCCTGCGCGGGCGTATGTGCTGGTGACCCGCCCAGGCTGAATCGCACCGTCGTTGCTAAACCATGACCATTGGCCGACTCGGCAGCTGCTGTTCACTGGCTAGACTCGGTGGTTTGTCGTCATTGGGCCTTGGGCCGGGGAAAGCATGATCAAGCGGGGTTTGTTGGCGTTGTGCATGGGCTTGGCGGTGAGCGCTACGGCGCAGGCGGCCGAGCAGGTGGATCTGGACATGGTCAGCAAGATCCGCCAGGAGGCATTCCACCGTTCGCAGGTGATGGATACCTTCAGCCATCTGACCGAAACCATCGGCCCGCGCCTGACCAATTCGCCGGCCATGATCCAGGCCAATGCCTGGAGCCGCAGCAAGTTCAACGAGTGGGGCCTGGTCAACGTGCACGACGAGGCCTTCGAGGACTTCGGCCGGGGCTGGGAGTTCAGCTCGGCCAGTGTCGAGATGCTGGGCCAGCGCGTACAGCCGCTGCACGCCCTGCCCAAGGCGTGGACGCCGGGCACCAATGGCGCGGTGGAAGGCGAGCTGATCCAGGTCGAGATCAAGAAGCTGGCCGATCTTGAGAAGTACAAGGGAAAGCTGCGCGGCAAGATCCTGCTGCTGGGTGATGCGCGTGAATACAAGCGTGGCACCGAGTCCGATTCGCATCGGCATGACGCGACCTCGCTGGAAGGCCTGCAGGCGTTCACCATCCCCAAGGCGGCGGAAGAGGACCGCGCAAAGCGGTTGAAGGAGTTCAACGAGCGCCAGGAACTGACCAAGGCGGTCAATGCGTTCTTCATCGACGAAGGTGCGTTGGCGTCGATCAGCATCAGCGGCTGGGACAACGGCATCATCCGCGTGGCCGGTGGTGGTTCGCGCAAGGCCGGCGAGTCGGTGGGTATCCCGGAGCTGGCGATGATTGCCGAGCATTTCAATCCGTTGGTGCGGGCGCTCAAGGACAAGCAGACGGTGACGCTGCGGGTCAACGTGGATGCGCGCTTCACCGACGAGACCAATCAGCCTGGTCACAACACGCTGGCCGAGATCCGTGGCAGCAGCAAGGCCGACGAGATCGTGATGCTGGGTGCGCACATGGATTCCTGGCACACCGGTACCGGCGCGGCTGACAACGCTGCGGGCGTGGCGGTGATGATGGAGGCGATGCGCATCCTCAAGGCGGTGGGTGCCAAGCCCAAGCGCACGATCCGGGTGGGTCTGTGGAGTGGTGAGGAGCAGGGCCTGATTGGTTCGCAGGCGTATGTTGCGCAGCATTTCGCACGTTATCCGGAGCCGACCGATGCGACGCAGAAGGCGCTGCCGGCGTCGTTGCGCGAGCCGACGGGTCCGTTGCAGAAGCTGCGTGACTACGAGAAGTTCCAGGTCTACTTCAACATGGACAATGGTTCGGGTCGGTTCCGTGGCATCTATGCGCAGGAAAACATGGCGGCGATGCCAATCTTCGAGGCGTGGTTGAAGCCGTTCAACGATGTGGGTGCGACCACGGTGGCTACGCGCAATACCGGCAGCACCGATCACATCAGCTATGACCGGGTGGGCCTACCGGGCTTCCAGTTCATCCAGGATCGTCTGGATTACTTCAGCAATGTGCATCACAGCCATCTGGATACCTGGGATCACGCCGAGGCGGAGGATCTGAAGCAGGCGGCGGCGATTGTTGCGTCGTTCGTCTATAACGCTGCGATGCGCGAGGAGCGGTTCCCGCGCAAGCCGTTGTTGGAGAAGTAAGCTAGTCGGGTTTGCTTGAAGGAAGGGCCGCGTTGCGGCCCTTCTGCTTTTGGGGAAGAGCAAGCAATGCTCGATGATTCCCTTGTCCCGCATGCGGGGGAAGGTGCCCGAAGAGCCTGCCCCCGCGAAGGCGGGGGTGCCCGGGGGGCGGATGGGGGGAGCTTTGGCTTTGGCTTCGGTTGTTGTTGTAAGCAACAGCAACAGCAAGATCAAGATCAAGGGCTTTCGCTCCCCTGCGGGGAGCGAGTCACTTTGACCAGCCGTTCGGCTGTTGAAGAGCACTTCTTTGCTTGTG
This sequence comes from Stenotrophomonas sp. PS02298, assembly GCF_029959445.1. GTDB lineage: Bacteria > Pseudomonadota > Gammaproteobacteria > Xanthomonadales > Xanthomonadaceae > Stenotrophomonas. Next base: position 19,283 of record NZ_JASCOR010000013.1, read on the forward strand.
CAAAGAACAAGTAACCAAAAGAAACACACCCTGCCTCCGCGCCCACGCCGCTACGCGGCGCGGGTCCACTCCGCTGGCAGGATTTTTCGACGAGACATCCATGTCTCGTCGTAAAACGACGCACATCCTTGTGCGTCGCCCCATGCGGGGTCTTGTCTGCCAGCTCCGTCGCTGCGGAAGGGGCCCGGTAAGGCAAAGGCAGGAGCAACGGCAACGGCCGAAATCAGAGCCAGAGCTGCCCTCACCCCAACCCCTCTCCCGTGAACGGGAGAGGGGCTTGCAGCTGCAGGTTGCGGGCTTTGCTGCGTTTTCTGGCCGGTGCGCGAAGGGCTGAAGCGGGTTCGAAGCACCGGCAGGGGGGAAAAGGTAAAATGCCCCGATTCCAACTTCTGCGCCCGTCATGACCGTCCGTACCCGCTTTGCCCCCAGTCCCACCGGCTACCTGCACATTGGTGGCGCCCGCACCGCGCTGTATTGCTGGCTGGAGGCGCGTCACCGTGGCGGTGAGTTCGTGCTGCGCATTGAAGATACCGACCGCGAGCGCTCCACCCAGGCCGCCATCGACGCCATCCTCGAGGCGATGGACTGGCTGGGCCTGGGCTATGACGAAGGCCCGATCTACCAGACCGCGCGCGTTGCCCGCTACCAGGAAGTGGCCGAGCAGCTGATCGCGTCGGGCAAGGCTTATTACGCCTACGAGACCAAGGAAGAGCTGGACGCCATGCGTGAAGCCGCCATGGCCAAGCAGGAAAAGCCGCGCTACAACGGCGCCGCCCGCGAGCTCAACCTGCCGTACAAGGACGACCCGAACCGCGTCATCCGCTTCAAGAACCCACTTGAAGGCACGGTGCTGTTCGATGACCTGATCAAGGGCAATATCGAGATTGCCAACAGCGAGCTGGATGACATGGTCATCTTCCGCCCGGATGGTTACCCGACCTACAACTTCGCGGTGGTGGTCGACGATTGGGACATGAACATCAATGAGGTCATCCGCGGTGATGATCACATCAATAACACCCCGCGCCAGATCAACCTGTACGAGGCCATCGGCGCACCGGTGCCGAAGTTCGGCCATATGCCGATGATCCTGGACGAGCAGGGCGCAAAGCTGTCCAAGCGCACCGGCGCGGCCGACGTGATGCAGTACAAGGACGCCGGCTACCTGCCCGAGGCGCTGCTGAGCTACCTGGCCCGTCTGGGCTGGTCGCACGGTGACCAGGAGATCTTCACCCGCCAGGAGCTGATCGACCTGTTCGATGTCACCAACTGCAACTCCAAGGCCGCTCGCCTGGATATGGCCAAGCTGGGCTGGGTCAACCAGCACTTCCTGAAGACCGAGACGCCGGAGTCCATCGTTCCGCACCTGGTCTACCAGTTGGAAAAGCTCGGTCTGGACATCAGCAAGGGCCCGGCCCCGATCGATGTGGTGATCGCCCTGCGTGAACGCGTGCAGACCTTGAAGGAAATGGCCGAGAAGGCCGTGGTCTGGTACACCCCGCTGAGCGAATACGACGAAGCAGCCGTGGGCAAGCACTTCAAGGCCGGCGCCGAGGTCCCGCTGGCCAAGGCCCGCGAGTTGCTGGCAGCAGCTGAATGGACCGCCGAGGGCGTGTCCGTGGCACTGCACGAGGTGGCTGCCCAGCTGGAAATTGGCATGGGTAAGGTCGCCCAGCCGCTGCGCGTGGCCATCACCGGCACCCAGGTGAGCCCTGACATTTCCCATACCGTGTATCTGGCTGGGCGCGACGAGGCCTTGAAACGCATCGACGCCGCACTCATCAAGATCCCAACGGCCTGACCCCGAGGTAGACATGACCGACGCACACTCCTGTACCGCCCCGCACCACCACGTCGAAGACGCGGCCGGCTTTGTCGCGGTGGTCGAACGGGTGTGCCGTGAGCGCGGATTGCGGCTGACCCCGATCCGCGCCAACGTGCTGCGGCTGATCGCCGAGGCCGGCAAGCCGGTCAAGGCTTACGAATTGCTGGAATGGGTGCGTGAAGGCAAGGGTGTGGGCGCCGATGCCCCGCCCACGGTCTATCGCGCGCTGGATTTCCTGATGGCCAATGGCTTCGTGCACAAGCTGTCGTCGGTCAACTCCTTCGTCGCCTGCCACCACCCGAGCAGCAACCAACATTCGGTGCCGTTCCTGATCTGCGACCGCTGCCATAGCGCAGTGGAGCTGGAAGACCGTGACATCGTCCGCCAGCTGGAAGCCCGTGCCAAGGAGCTCGGTTTCAAGCCGCAGGCACAGACGCTGGAAGTTCACGGCCTGTGCGCGAACTGCGCAGGCTGAGTCTTTAGCCCCTCTCCCTGCGGGGTGAGAGGGGCAGCTTGCGAACCATTGGTTCGCTGCCCATCGAACGCCTTTGCGCCAGTGCAAGGGCCGGGGTGCGGAGCAGGGGTTGGGGTGAGGGTAAGGTATCGCCCCGGCAAGGCTGAAATCTCGCAGCCCTCTGTTCTTTTGTAGGAGCGGCGTAAGCCGCGAAGCCGATAGGCCTCGACCGCCCCGGTCATATCGGTGCGGGCAATGCGCTATCGGCTTCGGATGTTGCAGTGGTTTCGCGGCTTACGCCGCTCCTACAACAGCCTGTCGTGCTTACGGTTTTGGTTCTGCTTCGTAGACGACGACGCCATCCTTGATGGTCTGCAGCACCTTGATGGTGTGCAGCTGGCTGCGTTCGATAGTCATTGGGTTGTCCGACAGCAGCACCAGGTCTGCGCGCTTGCCGACTTCGATCGAACCCTTGCTGCTCTCCTCGCCGTACTGGCGCGCGGCCCACAAGGTGATCGCCTTCAGCGCGGTCGCCGGTGATACGCGCTGCTCCGGTCCCAGCACGCGACCGCTACGGGTCACGCGGTTGACCGTTGCATCCAGCACCCGCATTGAATCCGGAAACACCACCGGTGCATCGTGGTGGGAGGTGAACACCATGCCCGCGTCCAGCACCCATTGCGTGGGCGAGATGTTCTCGGCGCGCTCCGGACCCAGCACCGAGTCGCGGTGCCAATCGCCCCAGTAATAGGTATGCATCGGGAACAGCGACGGGAAGATGCCAAGACGGCGCAGTTCGCCAACCTGGTCCTTGCGCAGGGTCTGGCCGTGGATCAGCACGGGGACGAGATGCTTGTCCGGGTACTTGGCTTCTGCGACGGCGACGGCGTGGATCAGCTGATCAATGGCGGCATCACCATTGGCATGTGCCTGTACTTGCCAACCACGGCCCCACGTCTGGGTGATGAGGTCGTCGACCTTGGCGGTGGGGAAGGCGGGATAGCCTGCATAGTCCGGCTTCTCGCCCTCGGGGACGTTGAAATAAGGCTTGGTCAGCCACGCGGTTTTGCCCTGTGGCGAGCCATCCAGGCTGATCTTCACACCGGCGATGCGGAAGTGGTCGGTGTAGTTCAGGCCATAAAAGGGACCTTGCATGGCCGGGTTCTGCAAGGCCACTTCGATATCCGGATAGGACGCCACGTCGATCTTGAGCTTGCCGGCCTTGGCCGCCATCGGCAGCAGCTGCAAGGTGCCGGCGTCGGTCTTGGCGTCCTGGGCGGTGGTGTAGCCGTATTTCATGTACAGCGCCTGGCCGGCTTCGAGCATGGCCAGCGACTGTTCGGCAGTCATCGCCGGCATCAGCTTGGCCAGGGCGATGTTGTGCGCGCTTTCCTCCAGCACACCGTCAGGCACATTGCTGCCGGGTTCGCGGCGGATCACGCCACCGGATGGATTGGGCGTGTTGGCAGTGATGCCCGCCATTTCCAACGCCTTGCTGTTATAGGCACCGAGATGGCCGGACTGGTGCATCAGGATGATCGGGATGTCGGTGGCGATCGCATCCAGGTCCTGCCGGGTTGGATGGCGCTGTTCGACCAGCTGCGAATCGTCGTAGCCGAAGCCGATCAGCACCTTGTAGCCTTCGGGTGTGCTCGGATGCGCGCGGAACTCGCGCATGATCTTCTGCAAGGCGGGGATCGAGTTGCCTTCACCATCAGGTGCGGGCAGCAGGTTTGCCGACAGCGCCTGCAGCCCGACGCCTGAAACGTGGCCGTGCGCGTCGATGAAGCCCGGCGTCAGCGTATGACCCTGCAAATTGATCTGCTGCGCCTGCGGGCTGAAACGGAGCGCTGCCTTGCGGGTGCCGACAAAGGCGATGCGCCCGTCGCGTACGACGATGGCTTCCGCTTCGGGGTGGTGGTCGTCCACGGTGACGATGGGCCCACCGGAATACAGCGTGTCTGCTGCGTTGGCGGAGGTGGCCGTGAGTGCGGCCAGGACGGAGAGCGCCAGAATCAGTTTCACCGAGGATTCTCCCGGCTGTGAGCAGGGCTACAGCCTAGCGCAATCGGGCGAAGGCCTTGCTCCCTCCCTTGCGCAGCAGGGGAGGGTTGGGGAGGGGTTGGCTTTGTGCCGTTCTCGCAATGTCAGCTTCGCGGTTTATGCCGTTCCCACAAGATGGTCGGTAACGCCCTTGCCGAGCATGGCTCGGCACTACCGCTGTTGCCCCCTCCCTTGCGTAGCAGGGGAGGGCTGGGGAGGGGTTGGCTTTGTGCCGTTCTCGCAATGTCAGCTTCGCGGTTTACGCCGTTCCCACAAGATGGTCGGTAACGCCCTTGCCGAGCATGGCTCGGTACTACCGCTGTTGTTCCCTCCCTTGCGCAGCAGGGGAGGGCTGGGGAGGGCTGGGGAGGGGTTGGCTTTGTGCCGTTCTCGCAATGTCAGCTTCGCGGCTTACGCCGCTCCCACAAGATGGTCGGTAACGCCCTTGCCGAGCATGGCTCGGCACTACCACTGTTGCTCCCTCCCTTGCGCAGCAGGGGAGGGTTGGGGAGGGGTTGGGTTTTGCGCAGGCGCCGCCGCTGTGTCCACTTCCACCACCACCGACATGCCGGGGCGCAGGCGTGCGGCCAGCGGCTGGTCGGGGTCGATGGCGATGCGGATCGGTAGCCGCTGCACCACCTTGGTGAAATTGCCGCTGGCGTTGTCGGGCTTGAGCACCGAAAACTCCGAGCCGGTGGCCGGGGCGATCTGCTCGATGTGGCCACGCAGTTTTTTGCCCTGGAAGGCATCGACACTGAATGTCGCGGGCTGGCCGATCGCCATGTTCCAGGTCTGGCCTTCCTTGTAGTTGGCTACTACCCATAGCGTGTCCGGGACCAGGAACAGCAACTGGCTGCCGGCGGTAACGTACTGCCCAAGCCGAACGGTCGCTTCTGATACCTGGCCATCACGCGGCGCCTTGATGACGGTGTTGTCGAGGTCGATCTTCGCCAGTTCGAGAGCGGCTTCAGCCATGGCGACCTTCGCCTCCAGGCCCTTGCGCGCCACTTCGGTGGAGGTGAGGGTTTCCTCTGCGATATGGATGGCCGCCTGCGATTGCGCCACGCCAGCAGTCGCCGCCTGCGCCGAGGCGCGCAGCTTGTCGCGGTCGCTGTTGGAAATCAGTTGCTGTGCGGCCAGGGTTTCATAGCGCTGCAACTCGGTGCGGCTGCGTTGCTGCTCTGCCTGCTGCGCCGAGTGGTTTGCACGAGCCGAACTGATCTGCGCGCGGTTCTGTGCCTGGCTCTGGTCGGAGTTGGCCAGCTGCGCGCGTGCATCTTCTAGGGACGCCTGCGCTTGATCCACCTTCTGCCGGTAGATGCGCTCATCGATGCGCAGCAGTGGCTGGCCTTGTTTGACATGGTCGAAGTCGCTGACCAGCACTTCTGTGACATAGCCGTTGACCTGCGGTGCCAGCACGGTCACCTGGCCACGCACATAGGCATCGTCGGTGTGCATGAGCGTGCTGTTGAACGGCCACAACTGCCAGGCGCGCAGGATCAACGTCAATCCGACCAGGGCGACGATGATCATCAGCACTACCGCACGGCGACTCGGGCGGTTGTACTTGGATACCGGCGTGGGCGCCGGGGGGGGAGTGTTCTTTTCGGTCTTGTTGCTCATGATTCTGCTCGGTTGTCCTGGGCCACGGCACGGTCACGCCGGATCACCTGTTTCACGCGGGGATTGCGCAGCGTCACTTCCAGTAGCAGCCAGGTCAGGAAGCAGATCGCGACCCAGCCACTGAAGGCGAATACATCGTTGAAGGCGCGTACATTGGCCTCGCGTTTGGCCGCCGCTGCCAAGGCGGCATTGGCCTGTGCCTTGAGTTGTACCGGGTCGGTGATGACGCGGGCGTAGGCTTGCTGCTGTATCTGCAGGCGGTGCGCCACCTGTGGATCGGCGGGATTGAGCTGGCTGACCAGTGCGGTCGAATAGAGGTGTTCGCGCTGCAGCTGGTAACTGCTCAGGAACGCCGAGCCGGCGAGACTGCCGAAGCTCTGGGTCAGTGACAGGATCACGATGAAGGACACGATATGGTCCAGCCCGCGCGCCATTGCCTGACGTATGCCCATCAGCATCAATGGGCCCATGAACATGCCGCTGCCCACCGCCGCCAGGAACTGGCTGAGGGCGAAATCCATCGGCCGGTCCATGCTGGTGCGGTGCTGGTCGAGGAAGGCGGCACTGCCGAGCAGGATGATCGACACGAGCAGCTGCGGGATCAGCGCCTTCGGCCCGAAGGTCAACGCACCGGCAGCGATGCCGACCAGCACGCCGATCAGGATGACTCCGAACAGGGGCGCCATCTGGTCCGGGCCCATGCCCAGCGTGCGCATCATCGAGATCATCCCGTAGGACTGCTCGTTGGTCAGGAAGCGAATCAGGAACGCGCCGACGATGAAGCGCAGCATCACCGGCCCCATCAGCCAGCGCACCTGCAGCAGCGGGTTGCGACGCTGGTGCTCGATGCACAGGCCGGTGGTGATCAATACCACGGCGGCGGCCAATACCCAGCCCAGCCACGGTGAATCGAACCACCAATGCAGATAGCCCTGGCTCAATACCACCACCAGCAGCGCCAAGCCCGGCGCGAGCAGGGCGAAGGTAAGAAAGTCGGTGCGTTCGAAAACCTTGATCTGGATGCCGGGCGGGAGCTTCAGTACCACCACCGCGGCGAACGAGCACAGCGCCAAGCCGGCTTCAAACAGATACAGGTTCTGCCATTCACCATGGTCGAGCAGGCTGGGGGACAACAGCCACGCCAAAGGCACCGCCAGCTGCGACAGGCCAACGCCGATCACCAGCAGGTTGCCCACGTATTTGCGCGGCAAGGCCTGCAGCATGTACAGCGTGCCCAGCGTGGTACAGGCGGCACCGGCAAAGCCGCTGCCAGCGCGTACCAGCAAGGTGGTCGTGTTGTTGCCGACAAACAGATGCAGCACCGCCAATGCGGCATAGGTGCCCAGGCCGATCTCGGCGAACAGGCGGATGCCGTATTCCTGGCGGAATTTGAACACCAGCAGGTTGGCACTGACGTTGACCATCAGGTAGGCGGCGACCAGCCAGTTGGCCTCACTGGCCTGCAGCCCCATCTGGCCGGTGATCAACGGCAGGTTGGCGCTGATCAGGGCATTGCCCAACCCGCCGGTGATCGCCACCAGCACTGCCACGGCGGCATAGGCCGCACGCCGGTGCGGCGGATGCCAGGGCATCGAGGCCGAGCCGGGCAGGCTGGGCTTCTCGTGCTCTTCCCAGTCCGGAATGGGCTTGAGGGGCTTCATGTGCGTTCCGTTGCAGCGTGCACGGACAGGCCGGGACGCAGCAATTCAATCGCACGCCGTGCGAGGGTGGCGCGATCTTCGACGGTGCGGCCGCGCAGGGCGGCGCCGAGCATGCTGGAAATCAAGGAGATATCCGACAGCTGCAGGTCAAGCCGGCACAGCCGTGCGGCCTTGGCCCGCAGCAGCGCCGGTTCGGACAGGCCGAGAATGCGCTCGCGTGCGGCCTTGATCGTGGGCTCGTCCGGGTCCACTGCGCGCCAGTAGTCGGCCAAGGCAGGCGAATGCACGATGCGCCTGGCCATGCCGATGATCAGCTCGAACAGGGCATCGTCGCGCTCGCCCAGCTCCTGCAGGTGCGCTTCGATCTTTTCCACGGTCCGCTGCAGCAGGGCTTCGATCAGCGCGGTGCGGTCGGGGAAGTTGCGGTACAACGTTGCCCGGCCCACGCCGGCGTGAGCCACCACCAGATCAAGTGGAGCGGTGATGCCATGCTCGCCGAACACGGCGTCGGCCGCATCCAACAGCAAGGCACGGCGCACGGCGGCATCGGAACGAATGGAAGTCATGCCCATATGATCCGGACAAAAATGTCCGGTTTCAATGGGCAGCATGGAACGGGCCGTTGCGGCGGCCCGTTCCCGTTCAGCTCGCGGCGAGCTGGCGGCGCAGTGGTGCTTCGCGGATCGGCAGGTTGATCAGTGCTGCAGCAGCGGCCAATGCCATGTCCGCGTACCACATCCAGCTGTAGTCGCCGCCGTATTCCAGTGCCACGCCACCCAGCCAGGCACCGAAGAACGCGCCGATCTGGTGCGAGAACAGGGTCAGGCCGAACAGGGTGCCCATGTGACGCGGACCGAACAGCTTGCCGACCAGTCCCGCGGTGGGCGGCACCGTCGCCAGCCAGGTGAAGCCCAGTGCGGCGGCGAACACATAGAAGGTCATCGGTGTCGGCGGTGATGCCAGATAGACCGCGATCAACACCGCGCGGCTGAGGTACATCCAGAACAGCAGCCACTTCATGCGGAAGCGTTCGCCAAGCGCACCGATGATCAGGCTGCCGGCAACATTGAACAGGCCGATCAGGGCAATCGACACCGAGGCCACGTTCGGCGGCAACCCGCAAAGCGCGATTTCGCCGGGCAGGTGGGTGACCAGGAAGGCGATATGCACGCCACAGGTGAAGAAGCCCAGATGCAGGCACCAGTAACTGCGGTCACGCAGGGCGCGCTGCAGCTGCGGGCGCAACGCTTCGCCGTCGTCACTGGCCTCGTTGCGTGGCGCGCGCTTGCGCAGCGGCCAGGCCAATGGCAATGACAGCAGCACGATGAAGGCCAACGCATACAAGGCCTTGATCCAGCCGAATGCACTGAGCAGCAGCTGCACCAGTGGTGCGAACAGGAATTGGCCGAGTGAGCCGCCGGCATTGATGACGCCGGCGGCCATCGAGCGCTTCTGCGCGGGAATACGCCAAGCGGTTGCGCCGATCAGCACCGAGAAACTGCCGGCACCGGCACCGGCTGCCAGCAGCAGGCCGAAGCTGAGGTTAAGCCCCCAGGCGCCGGGCAGCAGGGTTGCCGCGATCAGGCCTACCGCCAGTAGCACGCCGCCGCCGACCAGTACCGGCAGCGGTCCGCGCTGGTCGGCCATGGCACCGAAGAATGGCTGCACTGCGCCCCATACGAATTGGCCGATCGCCAGCGAGAAACTGATCTGGGCGATGCCAAGCCCGGTCGAAACATGGATGGGATCGATCAACAGACCGCTGGTCTGGCGCACGCCCATGGTCACCATCAGGATGCTGGAGGCAGCGAGCAACAACAGCCAGGGAGTGCGCGTGGGGGCGTGCGTGTTCATGCTGGCTGCTCCTGTTCCAGTGCCTGGGTGAGCGCTTCCAGCTGGTGGTTGAGATCTTCGATGCGCTTGCCGCCGAACAGCGTTTCGACTTCCTGTTGGGCTTGTTGCCAGAGAGGAAAGGCCTTCTGCAGGCGACGCTTGCCTGTTGCGGTGATATGCAGCTGGCGCTGGCGGGAGTCCTCGCCGGGGGCGGAGCTGAGCAGGCCGGCTTCGAGCAACGGCTTGAGGTTTCGGGTAAGGGTGGTGCGGTCCATGCCCAACGCATCAGCGAGTTCGCCCAGTGGCCGCGGCTGGCTGGAGCGACGCAGGATGGAATAGGCGTTGAGGCTTAGGTCGGCGGGTGCGAGATGGCGATCATAGAGCTGGGAAACGCGGCGCGTGGCGCGGCGCAGCTGGAAGCAGGTGCAGGGGCTGGAAGCGTCCATCGGCGTGTGGGGCAGGGCGATGGATGGGAGTTTATGTGTATATGCACGTAATTGCGAGAGGCGCATCCTGGCGACTCTGGCGCATTGTGCGTTTGGCTTAGGTCATGGCTTTAGCTTTAGCTGTGGCAGTGGCTTTGGCAGTGGCTTTGGCTTTGGCTTTGGCTGTGGCTTTGGCTGTGGCTTTGGCTGTGGCTGTGGCTGTGGCTGTGGCTTTCCCTTCTCCCGCTTGCGGGGGAAGGTGCCCGGAGGGCGGATGGGGGCTCTTGATTTGTCTCCATCTGAGTGGGTTACCAAAGCGGGGGTTCTGCACAAACATAAAAACCACCTGGAGGTGGTTTTTATGTTTGCTTGAGTAGCCAAGCAGGAGAGCGAAATGCAGGAGCAGAACTAAATGCAGGAGCAGAAGCTTGCCCTCACCCCTACCCCTCTCCCACAAGCGGGAGAGGGGAAAGACAGGAGCAGGAGCCAAAGCTCAAAGCCAAAGCTCAAAGCCAAAGCTCAAAGCCAAAGCTCAAAGCCAAAGCTCAAAGCTAAAGCTCAAAGCCAAAGCCAAAGCCAAAGCCTGCATCAAGCCTTTAGAACCAGGCGCGGATGCCAAACGCCACGCCACGGCCCGGCAACGGCGAGTAGTCCCGCAGCAGCGAGGTATGCGGGCGTGCCTCACGATCGGTCAGGTTGCTGCCATCAAGGAACACTTCGTAGCTGTTGCTGCCATTGCGATCCCAGCGGTACGCAACGTGTGCATCCACCAGGGTGTAGCCGGCGCTGGTTTCCTCGTTCACTGCAACATCCTTCTGGCTGCCGTAGCGCACCGCACCCAACGACGCGCGCCAGCCACCCAGCGACCAGTGCAGGTCGGCACCAACACGGGCCGGCGCGATGCGCGGCAGGTAGCCGCCATTGGCCAACTCGACGTTGTAGTTGTGTGCGTGGTCACCGTGCGGCACGGCGATGGCGACATTGCGGGTGCCGCTGCCATCAAGCTCGGCCTTCACGTAGTCGCCGAACACGCGCAGGTCCCAGTCGCCGGCCACGTTCTCCAGCATGTGCCAGGTGGCCTCTGCCTCGGCGCCCTTGAAGGTGGCGTCGTTCTGGGTCCAGGTGCGCACCGGCAGGCCGCCTTCGACCACGCCGGTGTCGGCCAGGTAGATGAAGTCCTTGAACTTGGTCTGGTAGATCGCTGCCTGCAGGTCGAAGCGTTCGTTATGCGCATGCAAGCCCAGCTCGACGCGACGACCGCGCTCGGTATCCATGTTGGCGTTGCCGATTTCCAGCGAGCGGGTGGCGATGTGGGCGCCGGCGGCGTACAGCTCTTCGTTGGTCGGTGCACGCTCGGAGGCGTCCACGCCGAAGCGCAGGTCGAAGGTGTCGTTCAAGGCCCAGATGCCGGACGCCGACAGATTGGTCGCGCCGAAGCTGCGGTTGCGCTGGGCATCGTTCGGGTCGAGCTTGACCCGGTCATGGCGTGCACCCAGTTCCAGCTTGAATGGGCCGAACTGCTTTTCCTGCAACACGAAAGCACCAATGGTGTCGGTGGTGGTGCCCGGCACGAAGGCTTCTTCGCCGGTTGCGCCAAAGTCGCTGCTGCCGAACTGCACACCGAAAGCACCATCCCAACCAGCAAGCGGTTGCTGCACGGCTTCGACGCGGCCTTCAAAGCCCTTGTTGGTGAAGCGGGTGGACGGTGTGCCGGCTTCCAGTTCGGTGTGCTCGTAATCGGTATAGCCGCCGCGTACGGTCAGGCTCTTCAGGAACGCGGTCGGGTTGTACAGGCCGCCCTTCAGGTCGAAGCGGTTCTGCACCATGTCGATGCGCACATCATGCTCGTCGCCTTCCTCTTCGTGATCATGGTCATGGTCGTCGTGGTCATGATCGTGGTCATCGTCGGCGTGCACGTGGGCACCGTTTGGAATGCCGTAGTTGCTGCGGTAGGTGCCCAGCGAGGCACCGAGGAAGCCGTTCTCACCGAACCAGGTGGCACCGACACCGCCGGCGCGGGTGCGCGTGGAGCTGTTGTCGAGGCGACCGCGGGTGCCGGCGTCTTCGTCGTGGGCGTCATGATCATCGTGGCCATCGGCATCCAGCGCGTGCGGGTCGATCGCATAGCCGGGGATGCGGTAGTCATCACCGTTGCGGATCAGTCCGTCGACATGCAGGACAAGGTTGTCGCCACTGACGCCGTCCAGGCGGAACATGCCGCTACGCTCATTGTTGACCGAGTTGCCGCGGACTTCGGCGCGACCGCTGAGCGGGCGGTCCGGAACCTCGCTGGCAATACGGCCATCGACCACGTTCACTGCGCCACCAATGGCACCGCTGCCGAACAGCAGGGTGGCCGGGCCTTTCAATACCTCGATCTGGTCAGCCAGGAAGGGTTCGATGGCGGAGGCGTGGTCGGCGCTGACGGTGGAGGCGTCCATGTTGCCGACGCCATTGGAGACCACCGCCACGCGCGGGCCTTCCTGGCCGCGGATGATCGGACGGCCGACACCGGGGCCGAAGAAGGTGCTCTGCACGCCTGGCAGCTTGGCGACGGTGTCGCCCAGGGTGCCGGACTTGTGTTCATCCAGATCGGTGCCTGCCAGCACTTCGACCGGGCGTGCCAGTGATTCGGCCGAACCCTGCAGCGGCGAGGCGGTGACCTTGACCGCGCTCAACTCCGTCAGGTGGTGGCTTTGGCTGGCGTCGTCATCGGCAGCGCTGGCAACCGCGGGCAGGGCGGCCATCAAGGCTAGGAACAGCAGGTGATGCTTGGTGCGGCGGGGAAGGGACATGGGGTTCTCTCTGTTACTGTGTATCACTGGGGTGGCAATCTGAACCGGAGGCGGCAGGGGGCTGGCGCAGGCGGCTAGGGCGGGGAGGACAATAATGTTATATTATTCCATAACGTTCTGCCGCCCCTGCTGGAAGTCATGCCCACCCAACCCAACGGACTACGCAAATTCCTCGATCGCTTTGGCGCGACCGGATCCCTGATCTGTGCGGTGCATTGCGCGTTGTTGCCGGCATTGCTGGCGGTCGCGCCGGCGCTGGGGCTGTCGTTCTGGCTCAGTGACGGCGTCGAGTTCACCATCGTCGTCTTCGTTACCGTGCTGGGTCTGTTCAGTCTGATCTGGGGGTATCTGCGCCACCGCGCGCTGATGGCCTTGTTGCTGCTGGTGCCCGGGCTGCTGTTGTTGTGGGCGGGCCTGTTGCATTCGGAGCTGCATCATTCGCAGGTTCCGCATGCGGTGGTGATGACCTTGGGTGGCGTGCTGGTGGGCTTGGCACATGTGGTCAACCTGCGCTTGAACCACGTGCATGTACACGACGCCAGCTGCGCACATTGAGGGGCGCATGGTAGGCTTCCTGTCCATGCGCGAGGGCGCTTGTTGTGGCCCCGCCAAACCCGTGCATGCACGGGGTAACTGATTACAAACCAAGGAGTTGACGACATGGGTAAGGGTGACCGTAAGACCGCCAAGGGCAAGCGCTACAACGCCAGCTATGGCATTTCGCGCTCGCACGTGAGCAAGGTGGCCGTGGGCGCTGCTGCGCCGGTCGCCAAGAAGACCGTCACCAAGGCTGCCGCCAAGAAGGCTGTTGCCAAGAAGACCGTCGCCAAGGCCGGCTGATCCAGCCAGGCAGTGGTTACAGAAAAGCGGCGCATTGCGCCGCTTTTTTTGTGTTCGTGATAGTTCCCGGGTGCGCTGCGCTTACCCGGGCTACCCCGGGCTGTCTCACTTCGATTGGCGTAGTGCCTGGTCCAGTGCGTGCGGATCGCCATCGTTGGGCTGGGCCGGGATGCCGATCAGGCGGGTAAGCAGCGGATAGACGTCGACGTTGTCGAAGGCGGTAAGCTGCTTGCCCTGCGCGAAGGCCGGGCCGCGGGCAACGAATACCGCCTGCATCGACGGCAGCGCGGGGTCGTAGCCATGCGAGCCGCGATCGCCCGGCGGGCGCTTGGCGATGGTGTCACGCGTCACTGCATCCCAGCCCTCCTGCATCTGGCAGACGATGGCCGGCACGCGTGGGTTGCTGCCGTAATGCCAGCGCGTCGGCAGCTGCGCCTTGTTCCAGCACTGGTAATGCGCGTGTTCGCCGAGCAATGCCTTTTCCGCCTCGGCCTGCTTGCCCGGCAGCGGGGCGAAGCCTACCGACTGGCCTACCGACACCACCTTGGCGACATCGGCCGGCACCATGTCCTCAATCGCCACCGCATTGCCGAACTTGACCGTTGCCATGCCGTGATCGGACACGACAATCACGTTGGTGTGGTCGAGCAGGCCGTCGCGGCGCATGCCGTCGACCAGCTGGCCGACGGCGGCATCAACCTGCTGCAACGCTGCTTTGTACTCGGGCGAATCCGGGCCGTGCTCATGCCCGGCCTTGTCCACGTGCTCCATGTAGGTGGCAACAAAACGCGGCTTGATCGCGTCCGGCGCGCCATGCAGCCAGGCCAGGACCTGGTTCATGCGCTCGGGCAGCGGCACGCTCTCGTCGTATATGCGCCATTGATTGGCATGCAGGCCGCGCACCGGTGCTTCACTGCCGGGCCAGGACCAGGTGGCACTCTTGAACCCGGCCTTGCGCACGCTGACCCAGATCGGTTCGCCGCCATCCCACCAGGCTGCGTTCTGTACGGCGGTGCGGTCACTGACCTTGAATTCGCCAAGTGCATCGGCGCTCATCGCGTTGTGCACCAAGCCGTGGTGGTCGGGGCGCAGGCCGGTGACCAGGGTGTAGTGGTTGGGGAAGGTGAGGGCCGGATAGGACGGGCGCATGCCGACGCTGCGTACGCCTTCACGGGCCAGGCGCATCAGGTTGGGACTGTCTGCTTCGCTGAGCTTGTCCGCGCGCAGGCCGTCGATGGAAATCATCAATACGGTGGGCGGTACTTCCGGAGCGATGGTGGGCGAGGAAGGCGTGGTGGCGCAGGCTGCAAGCAGTGCGCAGGCCACTGCAGTGGCCGGAATGCGTAGAAAAGTCATGCCGCAATGATAGGCCGGGCCGGTGACCGTACAAATACAACCTTAGCCATGTTGCCTGTGGAGGGGCGCTAGCGGCCCGGGTTGGCAAAGCGCATCCGGGGACCCCGCGCGCTCACACAAACAGGTCCGCCACACGCTCACCTTCGCTGGGCACGCCCTCCAGCTTCAACAAGGCTGCCTTGGTCGGCAGGCTACCACCGAAACCGGTCAGTGCGCCGTTGTTGCCGATTACCCGATGGCAGGGCAGCACGATCGGCAATGGATTGCGGCCATTGGCAGCGCCGACTGCACGCGTCGCGGTGGGCCGGCCGATGCGCTCGGCCAGCTGCCGGTAGCTCCAGGTTGCGCCAAAAGGGATCTGCGCCAGGGTGTGCCAGACCTGCAACTGGAATTCGGTACCCACCGGCGCCAATTCCAGCTGGAACTCCTGGCGTTCACCGCGCAGGTATTGCAGCAACTGGCGGCGTGGCTCGGCGACCGCATCGGGGTCGCGCTGCCAGTGTTCGCGGCCCTTGGCGTCGTGGCGGTTTTCGGCGAACAGGATGTGGCGTACGCCGACGTGGTCGACGGCGACCGTCAGTGCGCCGATGGGGCTGTCGAAACGGTCGTAATAGAGGGTGTTCATGCGCTGGCCTCCGTAGCTGCCTTGGAATTCTTTCTCTCGGTTGGCACTGCCAGGTGCCACAGATGCAGCACTGCATAGGCGCGCCATGGCCGCCACAGCTGGGAGCGACGTTCGGTTTCGCGCTCACTCAGGCGTTGGCCTTCGCCCAGTACCTGCTGCAGCACCAGATCACCGGCAGGGAAGGCATCGGGAAGTCCCATCGCCCGCAGTGCCATGTAATGGGCGGTCCACGGGCCAATACCTGGCAGGGCCGTGGCTTTCTGCACGAAGCTTTCCAGCGTCTGTGCACGGCTGAAATCCAGCCGCTGTTCGGCGCAGGCGCGGGCGATTGCACGCAGGGTGGCGGCGCGGGTGCGCGGCAGGCCGATGCTCTCCAGCGCTGCGTCGACCAGCGTTGCCGGTGCCGGGAACTGCCGGTCCAGGCCCTCGGGCATACCGGGCAGGTGCTCGCCGAAGCGGTCGACCAGCCGTCGCGCCAGCGTGGTTGCCGCAGCGACGCTGACCTGCTGGCCGAGGACGGCGCGTGCGGCGACTTCAAAGCCGTCCCAGCCGCCGGGAATACGCAGCCCCGGCCGCTCGGCCAAGCCGCGGGCGAGCAGGGGTTCCTGGCCCAGGGTGGCATGGACGGTGCGCAGGTCGGCATCCAGGTCGAAGACGCGGCGCACCTTGGCGACGATGGCGGGAATGGCGCGTGGATCGGTGGTGCCCAGCTGCAGGCGCAGTTCCGGGCGCCTGGGGTCGGCGGTGACCCGGATCAGGCTGGCAACGCCGTTGGCGACGACCACGCGTTGGTAGCTGCTTTCGTCGATGCATTCGATACCCGGCAGCGAGCGGCGGCGCAGGAACGCCAGCATCAACGGGAAGTCCAGCGGCGGTCGGTAGGCCAGGCGCAATACAGGTTCGCCACCGGCCACCGCGCCGTGCTGCTTGCGCAGCGCGCTCGGCGGCATGCCGCAGCCTTCGAGGAAGGCGCTGTTGAAGCGTCGCAGGCTGTTGAAGCCGGCGGCCAGTGCGACCTGGGTTACCGGCAGCGCGGTTTCGGTCAGCAGTTGCTTGGCCAGCAACAGACGGCGGGTGGTGTGCAACTGCGCCGGCGTAGCTCCAAGCTTGGCCACGAACAGCCGTTGCAGTTGGCGCGCGCTGATCCCCATTGCTTCGGCCAGCGCGGTCGCTGGCTGCTCCTGCAGGATGCCTTCGTTGAGTAGGGCCAATGCCTGATGCAGGGTCTGGTCCTGCAGCAGATTGGCGTCATCCGGTGACAGTTCGGGGCGGCAGCGCAGGCAGGGCCGGTAGCCGGCGGCGCTGGCGGCTGCGGCGCTGGGGTAGTAGCTGACGTTCTCGGGCTTGGGCGGTGGAGCCGGGCAAACCGGCCGGCAATAGATGCCGGTGCTGCGCACAGCGGTGAAGAACAGGCCGTCAAAGCGCGCATCACGCGCCAGGCGGGCTTGTTCGCATTGCACATGGGCGGGCATCAGGAGGTTTTGCATGGCCCCAGTCTAGGCGCGGCCGGCGGCCGGTACTGGCCATTTTCGGACATCAATGCGTGTGACGCTGTGTTGATTCATCGGACGTTGCGGCAGGGTGGGTGTTGCGCACTAGACTGTCCACTTCCTGGCGCGGCTGCGCCGTCGCGCGGACCTGATTGCTCTCCATGTTGCCCAAGTTCTGGTGGTCGCCGTTGTTGTGCGTCGGGCTGTTGGCCTGCAATCCGCAGACCGGCGAGAAAAAGCCCGTGGCCGACCCTGCTACCGCACTGGCCGCCGATGGCGACCACATGGTGTCGATCAATGCCGCTGATGCGCCGGCCCCGCCGGCACCGGTGTTGCCGGCCAAGGACAAACCCTGGCCCGAGCTGCTGCTGGAAAACGGCAAGGCCTGGGTCAGCTGTGGCACCGACTATGCGGGCGAGAATGGCGATGGCACCGAACTGGCTGCATTTGACCGCGCCAGCATGGATGCGGCACTGGAACCCTGCAAGGAGCGCGGCCTGGTGCGGGTGCGCTACGCCGGCAAGATCAATCCTTCGTTCGCGGCGATGATGACGCGTCTGGCGGTTGTGGCCGACGCGATGAAGATCAGCCGGCGCATCCTCGATCTGGATTCCAGCGGCGGCCAGGTGGAAGCAGCCATCGTTGCCGGTGACAGCATCGGCGAGTCTGGCTGGACCATCTGGGTGCGCGAAGGTTCGGTCTGCCACAGTGCCTGCGTGTTCGTGCTGGCGGCGGGCGACAACCG
Organism: Stenotrophomonas sp. PS02298; assembly: GCF_029959445.1. Taxonomy (GTDB): domain Bacteria; phylum Pseudomonadota; class Gammaproteobacteria; order Xanthomonadales; family Xanthomonadaceae; genus Stenotrophomonas. The sequence goes on from NZ_JASCOR010000013.1 coordinate 36,998, forward strand.
CTTGATCTCCGGCAAGGTTGGCATCCACCGCATGATGCGGATCAGCTCCAGCGCCAGTTCGCGTGCGGAGTTGAACAAGGAGCTGCACGAGGTCTACGACAACGTGAAGGACTACCTGCAGCGCAACGGCGTGGCGGTGGGCGTGGCCGACCTGATGATGACCGTGCCCAACCGCAGCCTGCGGGTGCTGACCAACGAAGAGCTCAAGCAGTACGGGCTGGACGGCACCAATGCGGTGCAGGATGACCTGGAGCGCATCAAGCAGATGCGCAAGTGCGGCGATGACTTCGTACGCCGCAAGGATTCCTTCCTGATCGCCTTCGACCGCGAGTGCAAGGTGGAAGGTGCTGATCTGGAGGCGGTCAACCGCTGCGGGCAGGCGTTGAAGGAGCAGTTCGGCTTCCCGGATGAGGTCTGCCCGGAGGAAAGCCCGCTGTCGGAAATCGACACCGCCATGCTCGAGCCGATGCCGACCGCCATCCCGACCGGCGCCGCGGAGTCGGTGGTGGCGCCGGCTGCGGTAGCTGCACCAGCCGTCAGTGCGCAGGTGGGTGCTTCCAGTACACGAAAATGAACAAATGAAAGGATGCGGAAGCTCGTAAACCGTGATTGGATTGGCATTCCGTTCAACTGAAAGCGTCATGGAGAGAGCTATGCGACCCAGTTGTTTGTTGATGGTGCTGTCCCTGGCCGTACCGGCTGCAGGCGTTTTTGCGCAGGCACCCGCAGCGGCCCCAGCCCCAGCGCGGGCTGCGGCCCCGGCCGCCCCCGCGCCCGCACCGGTGTCAGCCGCCGCACGGCCGGCGCCAGCGCTCAGTGCAGCGCAGCAGGCGCAGGTGGCCAAGCAGGATGCGGAGATGACCGCCGCCGCACAGCGGGTGGCGCAGCTGGTGGATGGCCAGCAGGCGGCCACCGTATGGGACGGTGCCTCGGCGGTGGCGCGCAAGGCGGTGACCCGCGATGTGTTCGCCAACAACGTCAATGCCGACCGCGCCAAGCTGGGCGCACTGGTATCGCGTGGCAAGCCATCGATCACCCGCGTGCAATACCCGGCCGGTGCCTCGGTGCCGGAGGGCATCTACTTGAACGTCAGCTTCCCGACCCGCTTTGCCAACAATGCCCAGCCGGTGCGCGAGCTGGTCTCGTTCCGCCTGGATGAGGACAAGGTGTGGCGCGCCTCCGGCTATAGCGTGCGCGCGGCCTCGGCCAACTAAGCGCCACTGCCGGCAAGGCAAAGCACACGGGCGCCGCAGGGCGCCCGATGTGTTTGCGGGCTGATTGCCGCATGCCTGATCTGGATCAATGAATCCTTACACCGGCCTGCTTACCCTGCCTGCGGTAGGCATAACGGAGTGGCACATGCGCAAGGTGGATGTGGTGGTGGTGGGAGCCGGCCCGGCCGGCTTGAGTCTGGCCCGCAGCCTGGCAGGCAGCGGCCTGTCGCTGGCGTTGATCGAACAGCAGCCGCTGGCCGCGCTGGCCGAGCCGGCCTTCGACGGCCGCGAGATCGCGCTGACCCACGCCTCGCGGCAGATCATGCGCAGCATGGGCCTGTGGCAGCGCATCGATCCGGCCGAGATCTCGCCGTTGCGCAGTGCCAAGGTGATGAATGGCAGCTCGCCGTTCGCGCTGGGTTTCGCCGCGCAGGGCGAGGGCGTCGATGAGCTGGGCTGGCTGATTCCCAATCACCTGATCCGGCGTGCAGCCTGGGAGGCGGTGCAGGGCCAGGCGGGGCTGGAGCTGCTGGATGGGCGCTCGGTCACTGCAATCGATGCCGGCGAGGCGTACAGCACGGTCAGCATGAGCGACGGCAGTCAGCTGCGCGCGCGACTGGTGGTCGCCGCCGACAGCCGCTTCTCGGCGACCCGGCGGATGATGGGTATCGGTGCGCAGATGCGTGACTTCGGCAAGTCCATGCTGGTCTGCCGGATGCAGTGCGAGCGACCGCATGAGCACGCCGCCTGGGAATGGTTCGGCTACGAGCGGACCTTGGCGATGCTGCCCTTGCCGGGCAACCAGGCCTCGGCGGTGATCACCATGCCGCCACAGCAGCTGCAGCAGTTGCTGGCACTGGATGAGGCCGACTTCGGCCGCACCGTCAGCGGCTTCTTCGAACACCGCCTGGGAGCGATGACTCCGATGGGGACGCGCCATGCCTATCCGCTGGTGGGGGTGTATGCGCACCGCTTCGTCGGCAAGCGCTATGCCTTGATCGGCGACGCGGCGGTCGGCATGCATCCGGTCACCGCGCATGGCTTCAATTTTGGCCTGCACAGCCAGCAACGGCTGGCGAAGCTGTTGCTGGAGGCGGTGCGTGGCGGTGGCGATATCGGTGCGGACGGCCTGTTGGGCAGCTACCAGCGTGGTCATCGGCTGGCGACACGGCCGTTGTACGAGGCCACCAATGCCATTGCCGGGCTTTATAACGACAGCCGGCTGCCGGCACGCCTGCTGCGCGGCGCGGCATTGCGGGCCGCGCAGGGCGTGGTTCCGTTCAGGAAGTTGATTGCCGGGCATCTGACCCAGGCGCGCGCGTAGCGGGGGGCTCGCGGGTTTGTAGGAGCGGCGTAAGCCGCGAAGCCGGTGCGGGTGGCAGGCGAGGGTGCGATGCCGGACAGGGTGTGAGCTTCGCGGCTTACGCCGCTCCTACAAACGCTGCGGCGCCGACGGGTGCCGGGAAAGCCCCTGCCGAGCATGGCTCGGCACTACAGGCGCTCCTGCAGCGCTGATGTGGCGCTGGGACGGCCCCTGCCGAGCATGGCTCGGCACTACCTCACTCATCTTCGTCTTCGTCGTCTTCTTCGGCGCGATTCGGGTCCGGATCGGCGAGGACGTTGATCAGGACATCGCCAAGCGCCACCTGCTGGCCGCCGCGGATCTTGCAGGCCTTGCGCAGCTCCACCACGCCATCCACGGTGACCTGGCCGTCGGCAATGATCATTTTTGCCTCGCCGCCGCTGGTGACCAGATCGGCCAGTTTCAGCAGCTGCTTCAGTTCCACGTAATCGCGGTCAAGTTCAAATTCGATGGTCTGCATGGTGTTCACGGAGAAAAACGAGTGCTATTGTGCGCCATCGGCGACCCGTGCGGGTGCTCCAACAGGGGCCACGCGGCGGCCGGTTGTGTTCGTAAGCTGAACGCAAATCTAGCCATGCGCGACAGCTGAGCTGTTTAGAGCGCACAATATGCGTCTTTTCGCCCGCCCGTTCGCGGCGGTGCCCCCGGAGTTACCATGTCCCAAGATACCCCCGCGCCGCTGCTGTTTGCAGATCTCGGCCTATCCGAGCCTGTGATGAAGGCAGTGGCCGAAGTCGGTTACGAGACCCCGTCGCCGATCCAGGCTGCCACCATTCCGGCAATGCTGGAAGGCCGCGACGTGCTCGGCCAGGCGCAGACCGGCACCGGCAAGACCGGCGCCTTCGCGCTGCCGGTGCTGTCCAACATCAATCTTTCCGCCACCAAGCCGCAGGTGCTGGTGCTGGCCCCGACCCGCGAACTGGCCATCCAGGTCGCCGAGGCGTTCCAGACCTATTCGGCGTCGATGCCGGGCTTCCGCGTGCTGCCGGTGTACGGCGGCCAGCCCTACGGCCAGCAGCTGTCGGCCCTGCGCCGTGGCGTGCACGTCGTGGTTGGCACCCCGGGCCGCGTGATCGACCACCTCGATCGCGGCACCCTGGACCTGTCCGAGCTGAAGACGCTGGTGCTCGACGAAGCCGACGAAATGCTGCGCATGGGCTTCATCGACGACGTTGAAGCCGTGCTCAAGAAGCTGCCGGAAACCCGTCAGGTCGCGCTGTTCTCGGCCACCATGCCGCAGCAGATCCGTCGCATCGCGCAGACCTACCTGCGTGAGCCGGTGGAAGTGACCATCGCTTCCAAGACCACCACCTCGGCCAACATCCGCCAGCGTTACTGGTGGGTGGCGGGCATGCACAAGCTGGACGCGCTGACCCGCATCCTGGAAGTGGAACCCTTCGACGCGATGATCATCTTCGCGCGTACCAAGGCGGGTACCGAGGAGCTTGCCACCAAGTTGCAGGCGCGTGGCCTGGCCGCTGCCGCCATCAATGGCGACATGCAGCAGGCCCAGCGTGAGCGCACCATCGCCATGCTGAAGGACGGCAAGCTCGACATCCTGGTGGCCACCGACGTGGCCGCCCGTGGTCTGGACGTGGAGCGCATCAGCCACGTACTGAACTACGACATCCCGTACGACACCGAAAGCTACGTGCACCGTATCGGTCGTACCGGCCGTGCCGGCCGCAGCGGTGAGGCGATCCTGTTCGTCACCCCGCGCGAGAAGGGCATGCTGCGCCAGATCGAGCGCGCAACCCGCCAGCCGATCGAAGAAATGCAGCTGCCGAGCGTGGATGCGGTCAACGATCACCGCGTGACCAAGTTCATGGACCGCATCAGCCAGGCCCTGGCTGCCGGCGACATGGATTTCTACCGCGACCTGCTGCAGCGCTACGAAGGCGAGCACAACGTGCCGGCCATCGATATTGCCGCTGCGCTGGCCAAGCTGCTGCAGGGCGATTCGCCGTTCCTGCTGACCCCGCCGGTGCGTGAGCGCCGCGAGCAGTCGTTCGAGCGCAGCGAGCGTCCGGCGCGTGACGGCGGCTTCCATCGCCGTGACGAGCGCGGTGACCGTGGTGATCGCCCGGCCCGCTTCGAGCCGCGTTTCGAGCGTGCGCCGCGTCATGATGATGGCGAGCGCGCACCGCGCCCGCCGCGTGGCGAAGGTGATTTCGAGTCGCGTCCGCGTCGCGAAATGCCGCCGCGCAGCGCGCCGGAGTTCGGCATGGAGACCTACCGCATTGAAGTCGGTCATACCCATGGTGTGAAGCCTGCCAATATCGTCGGCGCGATCGCCAACGAAGCCGGCCTGGAAAGCCGTTTCATCGGCCGCATCGATATCCACGATGGTCACTCGGTGTTGGACCTGCCGGCTGACATGCCGACCGACGTGCTGCAGCACCTGAAGAAGGTGTGGGTGTCGGGCCAGCAGTTGCAGATGCGCAAGGTCGAGGCGGGTGAGGATCACGGCGCCGCTGCGCCGTCGTTCAAGCCGCGTTTCGACAAGGGTGACGGCAAGCCGGGCGGTCGTCCGTCGGGTCCGCGCGGCCCGCGTCCGGGCGGTCCTGGTGGTTCGCGTCCGGGTGGCTTCAAGCCGCGCGGCCCGCGCAACTACTGATCCGGCCCGTCCAACGCGTGTGACCAGACAACCCCGGCAATGCCGGGGTTGTCTGTTTCTGACCGTTTGTCGGCCTGTCAGGACCGGATGGGACGACAAGTCCAAGCCGCGACCGTCTTCACGTACTGCTCGCAGCGGGTTATTGCGATAATGCTGCTTATCCGCGTCGGGGAACGCGAGAGGGAAGCTCATGGCAGTAGGGGGAGGGGCAGGTACTGGCAGGGTCGGATGTAGATGGGCCGTGCTTCTGCTGCTGTCGACGTTCTTTGCATTGTGGCCGTTGCTGGGCGCCGCCCAACCGCTGCAGGTGGGCCGTGATTTCCTGATTGCCGGCGCCGCAACGGCTGAGCAGGCGCCTTTGCGTGCCTGCAGTGCCGAAGCCTTGGCGCGGATGCGCCCTGCCATTGAAATTGCCGCGCCCGAAGGCGGTTGGTCGGGTGCGCCGCAAGGCGTGGGCGTATTCAATGTGTTTGCCGGCGAGGTGATGATTTTCCACGGCGACCGCCAGGTCTGCGGTGATATGCAGGATGCCCGCACCCGCGACTCACGTTTCCGTGCTGGCGTCGGCCTGGTGGTGGTGCCCAAGCAGGGCACGGTAGAGCCGATCCGGGTGGCCTGGGAGTCGCCGCTGAAGCCGCGCTGGATTCCCACCGTGCACCTGGCCGCGCCCAGCCCGCTGCAGCAGCAGGACACCTTGCGGCTGGTGGTGCGCACCGCCTGCGTGGCGATTGCGCTGGCCTTGGCCCTGTCCGCGTTGATGGGGTTCGCCACCACGCGCGGACGCGACTTCCTGATCTATACCCTGGTCTGCGGGCTGTTGGTGGTGTGGCAGGCGGTGCTGAGTGGACTCAGTGGCTATCCAGAGCCGTGGCTGCCGGTGGATGGCCACGCGCCGGTATGGATGGTCTCGGTATCAGCGCTCAGCTATGCGGTGATGGGCTGGGTGCTGTGGCGGATGTGCGGTGGTCGTCGTGTGCTGCGTGGCTCGCGGCCGTGGATGCGGGGGCTGATGGTCGTGCTGGCGCTGGTCGCGTTGGCCGCGCCGTTCATGCCTTGGCCGTTGTTGGCGTGGATGGCGGTGGCGCTGGACGATTTCTTCACGTTGATCTGCATGACCTCGGTAGGCATTGCCATCGTTGCGCTGCGACGGCGTAACTTCCAGGCGCTGGATGGGCTGGTGGCGGTGATCCCGCTGTTGGTGATGGCGCTGGCCGACCTGATGGACAACCGCCTGCTGGTGGAGTTCCGGGTCGAGGCGATCCAGGTCTCGGTTACCTGGTTCCTGATGATGGCGGCTTACTCCCTCAATCGCAGCCTCAGCCAGCTGCGCCAGCAACGCGATGAGATGCGCGAGCTTGCCGATACCGACACCTTGACCGGCCTGCCGAATCGCCGCGCTGGCCTGCGCCAGCTCGACCACTATCTGCGCGAGGCCAAGGCTGGCGGGCTGCCGCTGTCGATTGGCTTCCTGGACATCGATCTGTTCAAGCAGATCAACGACAACTATGGCCACGATGGCGGCGACCAGGTGCTGATATCGGTGGCCAATACCTTGTTGACCGGTGTGCGCAGCCGCAGCGACGTGATCCGCATGGGCGGCGAGGAATTCCTGATCCTGCTGCCGGGAATCGGCGCTGACGCGGCGCGTCCGCGGCTGGAGCAGCTGCGCGAAAAACTCACCGTACAGGCGCGCGGGCTCAAGCATGAAGGCCTGGTGGTCACTGCCAGTATTGGTCTTGCCGAGCTGCAGTACCGCGACAATGACGTGGCCGGGCTGCTGCGGCGGGCCGACAATGCCATGTACCAGGCCAAGCGCAGCGGCCGGGACCAGGTGGTGGATGCGCGCGATATCCGGGAAGTGCCCTGAACAGGCAATCCGGCCGCGCTGTTCCGGCCGCGGGTGATGGCGGATAATTCGCCGATGACAATCCGAATCAACAAGCACATTGCCGAAACCGGCTTCTGTTCGCGCCGTGAGGCCGATCGCCTGCTGTCCGCCCGTCGCGTCACCGTCAATGGCATCGTCGCCGGCACCGGCGCGGTCGTGGGCGAGGGCGACGAGGTCAAGGTGGACGGCCAGCCGCTGCGCGCCCGTGCGGTGCAGAAGAGCACCGGCCGCCGCCATGTCTATATCGTGCTGAACAAGCCGGTAGGCATCACCTGCACCACCGAGAGCGCGGTCAAGGACAACATCGTCGAGTTCGTCGGCCACGAGCAGCGCATCTTCCCGATCGGTCGCCTGGACAAGGATTCGGAAGGACTGATCCTGATGACCAGCAACGGCGACATCGTCAACCAGATCCTGCGTGCCGAGAACGGCCACCAGAAGGAGTATCTGGTAGCGGTCAACAAGCCGGTCACCGACGAGTTCCTGCGCGGCATGGCGCGTGGCGTGCGCATCCACAACGAGATGACCTTGCCGTGCCGCACCAGCCGCATCGCCAAGTACGGTTTCCGCATCATCCTGGAGCAGGGCTTGAACCGGCAGATCCGTCTGATGGCCGCCGAGTTCGGTTATCGCGTCACCCAGCTGCGCCGTGTGCGCATCGACAACGTCAAGATCGGTGCGCTCAAGCCCGGTCAATGGCGCAACCTGAGCGAGCAGGAGCTGCGCGGGTTGCTGCCGCAACAGCAGCAGTGGTGAAGTGTGACACGCTCACCGCGCTTTGCGCGGTGAGCCGCTAGACTCTGCTGCGCCTCCATCCTGCCGCTTTGGACCCGTGCATGATCAAGCCCGCATTGCCTGCCCATGAAGCCGAACGTATTGCCGCGCTGCAGCGTTACCGGGTGCTGGACACCGCACGCGAGCAGGAGTTCGATGACCTGGTGACCATCGCCCGCACCATCTGCGGCACGCCGATGGGGGCGGTGACCCTGATTGATCGCGACCGGCAATGGTTCAAGGCCCTGCAGGGCCTGGACGGTGAACAGACCCCGCGCGACGAGGCGTTCTGCGCCCACACCATCCTCAAGCCGCAGGAACTGACCGTGGTGGCCGATGCGCGCCAGGATCAGCGTTTCAGTGGCAACCCCTCGGTGTTGGGTGATCCACATATCCGCTTCTACGCCGGTGCGCCGCTGCTCAGCAGCGATGGCTATGCACTGGGCTCGCTGTGCGTGTTCGATTCGGTGCCGGCGCAGCTGGGCACCCCACAGGCCGAGGCATTGCGCGCGCTGTCGCGGCAGGTCAGCCGGATGATGGAAATGCGCCTGCTGCGGATCGAGATCGATCATCACCAGGCCGAGCACGATTGGTACGAGGCGCACCTGCTTGAGTACTACCAGCAGCTGGAGCAGCTCAATGTGGAGCTGTCCGAGCAGACCCGTACGGACCCGCTGACGGGGCTGCCCAATCGCCGCGCGCTGTCCGCTGCGCTGACGGAAGCGATCGGACGTGCAGGTGAGGTTGCGCCGGTGGTGGCCATCGTTGATATCGACCACTTCAAGCTGGTCAATGACATCCATGGCCATACCGAAGGTGATCGGGTGCTGGTCGAGCTGTCCAGCGTGCTGAAGTCACAGTTTGCCGCGCGCGGCATGGCCGCGCGTTATGGTGGCGAGGAGTTCGTCATCCTGATGCCGGATACACCGCTGCAACAAGCCGAGCTGCAATGCGAATACCTGCGTGAGTCGGTGGGCATGCTGCCGATCGGCCGGCCGATTTCGGTGAGTATCGGCCTTGCCGTGCACCGCGCAGGTGACGCACCAGGCGAAACCCTGCGCCGTGCCGATGCCGCGCTCTACCAGGCCAAGGCCGAGGGCCGTGATCGGGTGGTTGTGGCGGGCTGAGCCGAGATGGCATAGCCCGGGGAAGCGCAGCGCACCCGGGAATCAAGTTGCCGCGCGGCCAACATATTTCGTCCATACGACGTCTTTGGCCCAAGCGTTCGGTAGGTGTCTGAGGCGAGCCCCGGGTGCGCTGCGCTTACCCGGGCTACATGGCGGCAAGCGATCAGGCCTGACCGGTGCTTGCCGCAGCCGGCCGCAGCCGGTTCAACAGCGGGTGCAGGAACACGCCACCAAGAATGATCGCAACGCCCAGATAGAACTGCGGCGTCAGCTCATGCTGCTCGCCAAGGAACAACATCGCCAGCACGATCGCGTAGACCGGTTCCAGGTTGGTCACCAACTGCGTGGTGTAGGCGCTCAAGTGCCTTAGCGCGACCAATGCCAAGGCAAACGGCAGCAGCGTGCACAGGCCGGACAGGGCCAGCAGCAACAGGCCGTCGTGCAGGTTGGGCAGCACCCACAGGTCACTGGCCAGGGCCGGCAGCAACAGCGGCATGACGGGCGCCAGCAGGGTCAGGGTCAAGGTGCCTGCACCCAGTTCCACCGCAGTGACCGTCAGCGGATCGGCGTGGCCGACCATGCGCTTGTTGAGCGAGCCGAACAGCGCCACCAGCAATGCGGAGGCGGCACCGACCGCCACGCCCAATCGCATGCCATCGGGCACGCCGCCAACCACCAATGCGACACCGGGCAGCACCACCACGCCCAGCGCCAATTCGCGCATCTGGAAGGGACGCCGCGCAATCCATGGCTCGATGATGGCGGTGAACACCGGCGCCAGTGCGATGCAGGTGGCCGCAACCGAGGCATTGGCCAGCTTCACCGCGCCGTAGAAGGTAAGCCAGTGCAGTGCCACCAGTGCGCCGATGCCGGCATAGCCCAGCACCAGCCGCAGGTTCAAGCCCGACAGCCCGCGCCAGACGCGCGGCAGCAGTGCCAGCATCGCCACCACCAGCAACATCCGCCACCACACCAGTGGCAACGCAGGCAGGGTGATCAGCTTGCCGAGGATGGCGGTGACGCCCCATAGCAGGACGCAGAAGTGGATCTGCAGCAGGGCTTTGCGGGTGTCGTTGGTAGGCATCGCCGTATTGTCGCCGATGCGGCGTGGTTGCGCCGCGCCGCGGGCTTCAGTTTGCGTCGATCAGCCGTTGCAGTTCGCGTGCCGCCGCTGGGTTGCGGTGCTTGGCGGCGCTGATAAAGTACAGGAAGACCTCGCGTGGTGCGGCGGCTGCAGATGGTGCGGCCAGATGCGGCAGTTCGGTTGCGTCTTCGCCCTTGCGCCAACGCCGGACGCGATCGGCCCACGGTGCAAGCTCACTGGCCGGATAGCCGGTAGCGTGCTCGTCGCGGCTGCCCATCAGGCGTGCATAGACGAAGTCGCCGGACAAGTCGGCAGCGTTGGGATAGGCGACGGAGTCGGTATAGACCAGCGCGATGCCGTGCTGGCGGATCAGCGCCACCAGCTCGGCATCGAAGCAGCCGGGATCGCGAACTTCCAGGGCATGGCGCTGGCGGCGGCCATTGACCTGCTGTGGCAGTAATTGCAGGAACGCCGCGAGATCTTCGCGGTCCAGCGTGCGCCCGGCGTCGAACTGCCACAGCAGTGGCCCAAGCCGATCGCCGAGATGGCTGATGCCATCGATGAAGTCCTCGATCTGCCCGCCGCTGGCGGCGAGTTTGCGCGCAGTGACAATACGCTTGGGCGCCTTGGCCGAGAACATGAAGCCCTCCGGCGTGGCATCGCGCCAAGCGGCATAGATATGCGGCTTCTGCGCGCCGTAATAGGTGCCGTTGATCTCGATGCTGGTCAGCTGCTGGCTGGCATATTCCAGTTCACGCCGCTGCACCAGACCAACCGGATAGAAGGTGCCACCGCGCCACGGCACATAGGTCCAGCCACCGATGCCGATATGCACGCCGGGCGCATGTGCTGCGCTGGAAAACAGATCGTTCAAGACAATGCCCCGATGCTTTGTGGGAGCGGTGCAAGCCGCGAAGCCGACAATGTACCTGCACAAGGTAGTGCCGAGCCATGCTCGGCAGGGGCTTTCCCGGTAAACCATCTGCCAACGGAACCGGATGAGTCGCGTTGCCAGCACTGCATCAGTTCGCAAAGAGCTTACCCCTCCCCAACCCTCCCCTTGGCCTCCGGCCAAAGGGAGGGAGCGTAGTGCCGAGCATGGCTCGGCAC
>NZ_JASCOR010000140.1 GCF_029959445.1 Stenotrophomonas sp. PS02298
GAGCCATGCTCGGCAGAGGCATTCCCGATAAGACCCCTGCCGAGCATGGCTCGGCACTACCAACCCCGGCAAGATGGATCAATGCTCCAGATGCTCCGGCAACTCATGCCCGCAGCGATTGCAGTACTTCGCCTTGAACTCATGCCCTTCGTGCCCGCACACCGTGCAGCCACGGCTGTCCCGGCGGCTTTCGCGCAGCATGTTGCCAGCCAGCTCGGCGGTGTAGATGCCGGTCGGCACGGCCAGGATGCTGTAGCCGATCAGGATCAGTACCGAGGTGATGAAGCGGCCCAGCGTGGTGTGCGGGACGATGTCACCAAAACCTACCGTGGCCATGGTCACCACCGCCCAGTACATGCTGGCGGGGATGTTGCTGAAGCCGTACTGCGGGCCTTCGATCACATACATCAAGGCGCCGGCGATGATGGCGATGGTCACCACCATCGACAGGAACAGCAGGATCTTGCGGCGGCTGCGCCATAGCGCGGCCATCAGCACGCCGCTTTCCTCGATGTAGCGGGTCAGCTTGAGGATGCGGAACACCCGCAGCAGGCGCAGCACCCGCACCACCAGCAGGCTCTGTGCGCCGGGGATGAAGAAGGAGATATAGGAAGGCAGGATCGCCAGCAGGTCGATGATGCCCCAGATGCTGAACGCGTAGCGTAGCGGCCGCCGTACCACCAGCAGGCGCAGCAGGTACTCGGCGGTGAACAGCAGGGTGAAACCCCACTCGACCACATAGAACCAGCTGGCCCATGCAGTGTGGATGTGCTGCACGCTGTCGAACATCACCACCAATACGCTGGCGAGGATGGCCCAGACCAGCAGCAGGTCGAAGCGGCGCGAGGGCGGGGTGTCGGTGCGGTGGATGATGTCGAACCAACGGCGGCGCCAGCCGCTGTCGCTCGCCGGGTTCAGTTGGGGGGCTGAGAACAGTCGCATGCGCCCATTGTGCCGCAGGCCAGCGGAATGGAGGACAATGGAGCATTCACACCCACTGATCTGGAACGCCATGACCGCTGTCGTCGAGCCGCTGTTGTCCCTGTCCAATTACTACCTGCCGGTCTATCGCCCGCGCCAGCTGGTGCTGGAGCGAGGCCAGGGCGCGCGACTGTGGGATACGCAGGGCCGTGAATTCATCGACCTGGCCGCCGGCATCGCGGTGTGCAGCCTGGGCCACAACAATCCGGACCTGAAGGCCGCGCTGTTCGAGCAGGCCGACAAGCTCTGGCACACCAGCAACATGTTCTACAGCGAGCCGCCGCTGCACCTGGCGCAGGAACTGGTGGAAGCTTCGCGTTTCGCCAAGCGCGTGTTCCTGTGCAATTCCGGCGCTGAAGCCAATGAAGTGGCGATCAAGCTGGTACGCAAGTGGGCCAGCGCGCAGGGCCGTGGCCCGGAGAAGCGTTTCATCGTGACCTTCCGTGGCAGCTTCCATGGCCGCACCCTGGCAACGGTCACCGCTACCGCCCAGCCCAAGTACCAGGAAGGCTACGAGCCGCTGCCCGGTGGCTTCCGTTACGTGGACTTCAACGACGTCGCCCAGCTTGAAGAAGCGATGGCCGGTGGCGATGTTGCCGCGGTGATGTTCGAGCCGGTGCAGGGCGAGGGTGGGGTGATGCCGGCCAGTGCGGAGTTCATGCGCCGCGCCCGCGAGCTGTGCGACCAGCACGATGCGCTGATGGTGCTGGATGAAATCCAGGTCGGCATGGGCCGTACCGGTGAGCTCTTCGCGCATTGGAACTGGGGCGTGACCCCGGACATCGTCACCCTCGCCAAGGCGCTGGGTGGTGGCTTCCCGATCGGCGCGATGCTGGCCGGCCCCAAGGTCGCCGACATCATGGGCGTTGGCGCGCACGGCAGCACCTTCGGTGGCAACCCGCTGGCGGCAGCGGTTGCCCGCGTGGCGCTGCGCAAGCTGTCGTCAGATGAGATCAAGGCCAATGTCGTGCGCCAGTCGGCCGCACTGAAAGCCGGTCTGGAAGCCATCGGCGAAGAGTTCGGCGTGTTCGAGCAGGTGCGCGGCATGGGCCTGATGCTGGGCGCGGTGCTGAAGCCCGACTACGTGGCTGACATCGGCGTGCTGCTGGACCTGGCGGCCGAAAAGCAGGTGCTGATCCTGCAGGCCGGCACCAGCGTGCTGCGTTTCGTGCCGGCGCTGAACATCACCGACGAAGAAGTGGCAGAAGGCCTGAAGCGCGTGCGCGAGGCGATTGCGGCTTATATCGCCTCACGCGGCTGAAACAAGCGATAGCACTGGCGAGTACAGTGCTGCGGAAACCTGATGCCCTCGACGTGCACCGCCTGCAGCGGTGACTCGGGGGCATCGCTTATCTGCGGTATCGGCCAGCGCAGGGGTCAGGACGCTGGCATTTACAGCAGCCACAGCCGCAATGGCAGCAACTGCCATGCAGCCAGCAGTCCAAAGCCGGGCAGGGTCGCCAACAGGCATGCCGTCAGCAGTCGCGTTCCGCGCTCGGCGCGTCGCCATCCATGCAGCCCCGCTGCTGTTCCTGTCACCAGCGCCAACGGCAGCAGCAAGCTCACGCCGGCCAGCGACATGCTCGCTACAGTCCGGTCACCCAGTTCCAGCAGGGATTGCCGATGGAGCAAGGCTATTGGCAGCAGCAAGGCCGTACCGGCCAGGAATGGCAGGAGAACCGGATGCTGCCAACGCAGCTTTCCGCGTATCGCCAACACACCACCGGCCAGCATCATGATGACAACGCCGATCATGGTGATGGACAGCAGCAGCCCAGGCACGATGATGCGCCAGGCAGGAACCCGCACATGGCTGCGCAGCCCGTCGCTCAGGACAGGTTGACCATCTTCACCCATCAAAAGTACATGTGAGGGCAGGACCCGGCCGTCCGCCCGGAACAGCCGCTTGCCAAGCGGCTGCAGCAACTGCGCATCCTTGGATAGTGAACGTAGACGGAGCTGGTCGCCAGCCGTGTCCATGCGAACGAAATCTGTCAGCGCCTGCAGTGGTGCAATTGCAGGCATTGCCTGTGGTGAGCGGATGTAGAAGCCGTTCCACTGTGACAGCGAGGTGGTGGTGGGTGATGCGGACTGCACTGAAGCAATGGGCGGCAGTGCAAGTGCTTCGACAAGCCGCTGGTTGAGTCTTTCGTTCTTGGCGTCTTCGTTGTCGGTGTTGGTGGCAACGAAGAAAGCGCTGCGTTGCTGCGGAAATATGCACAGCATCGCCCAGTAGCCAACGGTGTTGCCAGGATGGCAGCCGCCGATCTGGCCGTGTCGATCGCGCCCGACCAGTACCAGTCCATGGCCGAGTGGCAGGCCCGCGCGTACAGCCTCGGTTCCAGCCGGTGCGGTCACTGCGTTCATCAGGTCCATTGCAATGAAGGGCTGCCCAGCGTTGCTGCCGTCGCCAAGCAGGAAGCTGGCGAACAGCGCCATGTCGTCGGCGGTGGTGGTCAGTTGCGCGCCAGGGCGTAGAAACGTGGGTACGGCAGGTGCGGGGCGCGCCTGTTCAAAGTGGCCCATCGCAAGATGCGGGTCTGCATGCGTGCCGGTCTGCGTGGTGTAGGTGAAGGTGCTGTCTCGCATCCCCAGCGCGCTCAGCACTTCCCGGTCCATCCAGGTTTCGTAGCGTTCACCGCTGATGGCCTCGATCACCTGCCCCAGCACGGTGTATCCAAGGTTGGAGTAGCTGAAGCGGCTGCCAGGCTGGCTGAGGACGCGTAGCGGCGCGCGCTCCGTTCCGGATGCGGTGGCCAGGGGCACGTCAGCCGTCGCACGAAGACTGAAGAACTGGCCCAGCTTTAGGTTCTCCAGGCCAGCTGTATGCGCAAGCAGGTGGCGCACACGTACCGGGTGCGTGGTTTCCCAGTGATTATCGAAGCGGATTGCAGGATCCACCGCTGTCACCGGTGTCTCCAATGAAAGGCGGCCTTGACTGACCAGGCGCAGCACGCCGATGGCAAGCACCGCTTTGGCAACCGAGCCTACGTGCACGCGAGTGGAGTCCTGCATGGGCATGCGATTGGCTGCATCGCGCACGCCTGCGGCATCGCTGACCGTACTGCCATCTGCCGCGACGGTGGCCCAGACCGCGCCTTGCAGTCCTTCCTCATCAAGGATCTGCTGCATGTCGGCATACAGTTGGCTTCTGTCATTGGATGCAGCAAAAGGTGTCGCCAAGAGGGATGCGCATAGCAGAAGAATCTGCACAAGGGTCTTCATGGCGTAGCTGGTGCTGGCAGGAGCGGGAACGCGACCGACGTCAGTCCGTCGTCGTGGCGTATGTCCAGCGCAATGCCGTGCTGCTCGCAAAGCCGGTGCACGATAGAAAGGCCCAGTCCGAAGCCAGTGCTGTTCGCTCCCTTGCTGAAGGCATCCAATGCCTGGTTGCTGATGCTATCGCCGGGGTTGGTGATGTGCAGCTGTTCGCCTTCAGCGGCAATGCGTATCGTGCCGGCGGTTGTGTGGGCGAAGGCGTTGCCAATCAGGTTGGCGAGCAATACCTGCAACACTGCCATTGGCTGTGTGCTGCTTGCGGCAAACGGGACATCGATGTCCAGCTCAATCTGCTTGTCGTCCAGCAGCGGCGATTGCTCGATAATGACGCGCTCGATAATCGGTAGTATTCGGTTCGGCCCGCCAGTGGCAGGTAGCGCCTGTTCGCGGGCCAAGGCCAGCAGCATGCTGACCGTTTGTTCCAGCTGCAGCGTGGACTGGCGAATGTGTGAAAGCCCCTGCTGTGCCGCAGGCGACAGCGACGGATCACGGGCAAGGCGCTCGGTGGTTCCGCGAATGACGGCTAACGGTGTGCGCAGCTCATGGCTGGCATCGCGGGTGAACTCGCGCTCGCGGATGACGAAGGCGCGGATGCGGATGATCAAGGCCTCCAGCCCACGTGCCAGCACGCCGACTTCGTCGTCGGCAAAGCGCTGCGCATGCACGGCAGGCAGGTGATCGGGCCCGGTGTTGTCGACGAGCTGCGCAAGCCGCGATAAAGGCGCGGTGGTGCGACCTGCCAGCCATGCGCCGAGCAGCAGGGCCAGCGCAATCACCGCAACGCCAGACCAGGCCAGCAACTGAAACAGACCCGCGCGCTGTGGCCGAACCACCAGCAACTGGCTCACTTCGGCCAGCAGCCAGGCCGGTTCGGCAGCGGCATCAGGCTGCAGGCGCTGCAGATGGTAGTGGCGGCCGGCGCTGCCCGGGAATTCACGCCGACGCGGTTCGCGTGCAAGGGTGCTTGCGATGCTGTCGGGCAGGTCTGTCGCAGACTCGATCACCTGCATCCATGATTCGCGTGGTGCCTTCCATGCGCCGGTCTGCGCATGATGCTGCAGCTGCTCGCTGGCTTCGCGCTCCAGCAGCCCGTTGAAGAACATGTCCTCAACCGCATAGGCGAACACGGCGACGTACAGCCCGAACAGTGTGGCGACCACCAGCGTGAAGCCGGCGAAGGCCAGCATCAGTCGGTTGCGCAGTCGTTTGCGTGGCGTCGAGGAAGGATTCATCAGAGCGCGTGCTCATCGGACTCAAGGCGGAAGCCGACGCCGTGCACAGTCTTCAGCATCGGTGTGAAAAAAGGCTTGTCCAGCATTTGCCGCAACAGATAGAGATGCGTGCGCAATGGGTCCGAGTCGGGTGGCGTATCGCCCCAGAGGCGTTGCACCAGCTCGCTGCGGGTCAGCGTGCGCGGCCATGCTTCGGCCAGCGCCAGCAGGATGTCGAAACTGGTCTGGTGCAGCTCGATGCGTTGTCCCTGGCGCTGCACCTCGTGGCTGCGGCGATCTATCCGCAGGCTGCCTATGCACAACACGTGCGGCTGGCCGGCGCGATGGCGTTGTGACAAGGCCAGGCAGCGGGCCACCAGTTCCTCGCCAGCGAAGGGCTTGACCAGGTAATCGTCGGCGCCACTGCGGAAGCCAAGCAGGCGGTCGTCCAGTGCGTCGCGTGCGGTCAGCATCAGGATCGGGACATGCCGGTCGGACTCGGCGCGCAGACGCTGGCAGACCTGCAGTCCATCAAGGCCGGGCAGGCCCAGATCGAGCACCAGCACGTCAGGTGGGTCGACCAATGCCATTTGCAGGCCGCTGCGGCCGTCTGCTGCGAAGCTGGCGTGGAATCCGTGTGCGGACAGCAACGCCTGCAGGTTGTCGCGTAGCAGGCGGTTGTCCTCGATCACCAGGATGCGCAGGGCGGGCAGGGGCATGGTTCAACCGTCGATCTGTCGCAGGAGGGCTTGAGCCTGTTCCAGCTGCGGATTGCCTGCCAGTGCCTGGAGTACCAGGGTGCGCGCCTGTGCCGGTCGCTTGAGCGTGAGGTGGGCCTGGGCAGCGGCGAGTTTCAGTTGTGCCTCCTGCATGTGTGGCAAGGCCAGTTCCATGACCTGCAAGGCCTGCTCCAGGGCGGCATCGTTGGCTGCGGCCTGTGCCTGGTAGTAGCCGAGGATGCCGATAAGCTCGACGTGATGGCGGGAGACATCGGCCGCCAGTGAGGCATGTGCGCCTTGCACGTCGCCGCTGAGCAGGCGTTCCACCAAGGCCATGCTGGCTTCATCGCGCCACGGTGTGCGGGCGACCGGTGTGCGACCTGTCGCCCGCACGATGGCTTCTGCCACGGCGGTGGTGGAGTACGGGTTCTGGCCGGTGATCAAGCGGCCATCGACCACCAGCTTCGGCATCATCAATGGCGCTTCCTGCCACCGCGCGCCACGCTGGCGCAGTGCATCCTCGAGCAGCCATGGGAATTGCGGCGCCCACTTCTTGCCGAATATCGCTTCCTCTTCATTGCTGAAGCCGGTGAGTTGGCGACCAGCGACAAGCAGGCTGCCATCAGCCAGTCGTACCTCGGCCAAGGCGGCAGGACCGTGGCAGACCGCGGCCACGATGCCGCCGTTGTCCCAGACCGTGGCCAGCAGCTGCTGCAAAGCCTGGTCACGTGGCAGGTCGAACATCGCGCCCTTGCCGCCGACCAGATACACGGCGGCGTAGTCGGAAGCGTTCACCGCGGCAGTAGCCTTGGTGTCGGCCAATTGCCGCATCGCCTGGGCATCGGCCAGCAAGGCAGCGTTGAAGGGCTCGTCCGGGTTGTACTTGTCGGCCTCCACTGCGCCGCCCTTGGGGCTGGCAACCTCCACCTGCAGGCCGTTGGCCTTGAATACCAGCCAGGCCTGCGACAGTTCGTCGAACTCGTAGCCGGGGCGTTGTTTCCCCGCATCCTTGCCTTCACCGCTGACCACGATCAGCACCTTGTCCGTTGCGGCACTTGCATGCTGCGGCAATGCAGGAGCCAGCAGCAGGAGGGACAGCAATAATCGAGAGGGCAGGTTCATCGGTGGCTCCAGTGACTTGGGAGGCCAGTGTCGCCAACGGATATCAAATGAATTTCAATCGGGGCGGGAAACCAGGTCAGCGCAGCAGGTGATGGCGCTTCAGCAGGCGTCGTAGCGACTGTGCATGAAACGCTGTATCGGCAGGCAACCCGGCTTCGCGCGCACCCTGCACATTGCGGAACAGGTGGTCGACGAACAGGCTTCGCTCAGGCGCACAGCCAAGCGCCGCACAGGCTGCCAGGTACGCTTTTGGATCAGGTTTGCGCGCGCCAAGCGCAGCGCTGCACAGCACGCGCCGACCCGGTAGCAATTGCTCGATAACCGGCCGCGTCAGCAGGCCATTGTTGGTCAGTACCGCAACCTGCACATCCGCATGCACGCGCTCCAGTACTGCTGTGCAATCGTTACGCAGCTTGGTCGCAGCGAGTCGCGCGGCATGCCAGTGTGGCGCAACCAATGTGCTGCCAAGGCGTTGATTCAGTGCCTGCAGCAACTGCTCACCATCCAGCTCACCACGGGCATGGGCGAACTCTAGCCCGTCCGTGCGCAAAGCCGCGTCCACATGCTCGGGTGTGCAGTCGGCAGCATCGGCAAGCCGGCGCAGGTGGATACGGTGATCGTAATCGGCCAGCAGACCGTCGAAATCCAGCAGTAGGGCGTGCGGTCGTTGCATTGATGGCAGGGCAAGGGCGGGGTTGCAGTATCGCTGGCATGGCCTCGGTGTGCAGCCTGCGACATCGCGTCACAGGTGAAATCAGACACATTTGCCTAGAATCAGGACACTTTGGTTGTCATAGCGTGGAGTTCACCGTGAAGCGTTCCAGCCTGCTGTTGTTGGCCCTTGCCGGCCTGTTGCCTGCCGCGCCCGCGCTGGCCCGTACCTGTGCGGTCACCATCGAAAGCAATGACCGTATGCAGTTCTCCGTGCCGCAGATCCGGGTTGCCGCCGATTGCACGCAGGTGGACCTGACCCTGAAGCACACCGGCAGGATGCCGGCCACGGCGATGGGGCATAACTGGGTGCTGACGCGCACGCCGGATTTCCAGCAGGTGGCTACCGCGGGCATGCGTTCGACGCTGGCTGACAGTTATCTGCCGAAGAATGATGCGCGGGTGATCGCGTTCACGCCGGTGATCGGTGGCGGGCAGACCACGCAGGTGCGCTTTGCGACCAGCAAGTTGACGCGTGGTGGTGACTACACCTTCTTCTGTTCGTTCCCGGGGCATTGGGGAATGATGAAGGGCAAGCTGGTTTTTGGTTGAGCTGATGCCTGGCTTGAGTTCTAGAAGCCTCGAAGCAGGAGCTGCCCTCACCCCAACCCCCGCTCCGCGCCCCGGCCCTTGCGCTGGCGCAAGGACGTTCGAGGGGCAGCGAACCGATGGTTCGCAATCTGTCCCCCTCACCCCGTGAACGGGAGAGGGGCTCGGTTTCGATCATTGTCGCTGTAGGCTGATCAGCCCGCCGCAACCACCTTGAACGCCTCACGTGCCGCAACCAGTGTAGCTTCGATCACCGTGTCGTCATGCGCGCTGGACAGGAATCCAGCCTCGTAGGCCGACGGGGCCAGGAACACGCCGCGTTCCAGCATGGCGTGGAAGAACACGTTGAAGGCCTTGATGTCACAGGTGGTGGCCTGTGCGTAGGTCTCGACCTTTTCGCTGCTGAAGAACAGGCCGAACATGCCGCCGACGCGATTGGTGGTCACGGCCACGCCGGCATCGCGCGCTGCCGCTTCCAGGCCATCACAGAGCGTGTTGGTTGCCGCCGTCAGGCGCTCGTGGAAGCCCGGCGCCTGCACCAGCTGCAGCATCGCCAAGCCGGCGGCCATCGCCACCGGGTTGCCGCTCAGCGTGCCGGCCTGGTAGATCGGGCCGGCCGGTGCGATCTGCGACATCAGCTCGCGGCGGCCGCCATAGGCGCCTACGGGCATGCCGCCGCCGATGATCTTGCCGAAGGTGCTCAGGTCCGGGGTGATGCCGTAATGCGCCTGCGCGCCGCCGAGGGCAACGCGGAAGCCGGTCATTACTTCGTCGAAGATCAGCAGCGCACCATGCTGCGTGCACAGCGCGCGCAGGTGCTGCAGGTAGCCCTCGCGCGGCGGGATGCAGTTGGCGTTGCCCACCACCGGCTCGATGATCAGGCCAGCGATGTCGGCGCCCTGCTGTTCGAACAGCGCGGTAGCCGCTTCGAAATCGTTGTAGGGCAGGGTGAGGGTGAGTTCGCTCAACCCGGCCGGCACGCCCGGCGAGGTCGGCACGCCCAGGGTCAGCATGCCGCTGCCGGCCTTGACCAGGAAGGAGTCGCCGTGGCCGTGGTAGCAGCCCTCGAACTTGACGATCTTGTTGCGGCCGGTGGCGCCGCGCGCCAGGCGGATCGCCGACAGCGTCGCCTCGGTGCCGGAGTTGACCATGCGCACCATTTCGCAGGACGGCACCAGCTGGGTGATGGTCTCTGCCATGGTCACTTCGGCCGCGCACGGCGCGCCGAACGACAATCCATTGCCGATGGCCCGCTGCACGGCGTCGCGCACTTCCGGGTGGTTGTGGCCGACGATCATCGGGCCCCAGGAGCCGACGTAATCGATGTAGGCGTTGCCATCCACGTCATGCAGGTAGGCGCCATCGGCGCGTTGCACGAAGAAGGGTTCGCCGCCGACAGACTTGAACGCACGCACCGGTGAGTTGACGCCACCCGGCAGCAAGGTCTGCGCGCGGGTGAACAGGGCGTGGGATTGGGCGTGGTTCATGCGTGAGTCCTTTGAGGTATCAACAACAACGAAGAGCTGAGCTTTGCATTAGCCCCTCTCCCGCTTGCGGGAGAGGGGTTGGGGTGAGGGGAAGCTTCCAGCAAGCGAACGTCAAAAGCCCCCTCATCCGCCCCTTTCGGGGCACCTTCTCCCGCAGGCGGGAGAAGGGATGGCAGAGATTAGTGAGGTCCGTAAGGTCATGCGGCCCGGAAACAGCTCCGATAAGCCTCAAGCGCCGCTACCGGATCGGCCTCGCTGAACACGCCACTGATCACCGCGATCAGATCCGCACCAGCCTCCACCACAGGCCGGCTATTGTCCGGGGTCAAACCACCAATCGCCACCCGCGGCACCCCAAGTGCGGCGCTTTGTCGCAGCAGCTCCGGGTTGGCCCGGCGCGGGGTGACCTTGCTGCGGCTGGGGAAGAAGGCGCCGAAGGCCACGTAGCTGGCACCAGCAGCAACCGCGCGCTGGGCACGCTCGAGCTCGTCATAGCAGGACGCGCCAATGATGGCCTGCAGGCCGAGCAGTGCCCGGGCGGCAGCGATGTCACCGTCGTCTTCACCCAGATGCACGCCGGCAGCGCCGACCTGCAGGGCTAGGCCGACGTCATCATTGATGATCAGCGGAACCCCGGCTTCGGCGCACAGTGCCTGCAGGGCAGTGGCCTGGGCCAGACGGGTGGGGGCATCGACCGCCTTGTTGCGGTATTGCAGCCAGGTGGTGCCGGCCAGCAAGGGGCGGACCCGTTCGAGCAGGCGCGCGTTGTCGGTGTCGTCGGGGGTGATCAGGTAGACGCCACGGGCGTCGGCAAGCTGTGTCATGTATGGCTACCGGTACGGCGTGGGGAATGTGACAATCAACGCCGCTTCTCTGTCCGGTGATTATCCCCGATGTCCGACGCTACGGCCTCCAACCTGCGCAACTGGATGTGTGTCGTCTGTGGCTTCATCTACAGCGAGGCCGACGGCTTGCCGGAAGAAGGCATCGCCCCGGGCACGCGCTGGGAAGACGTGCCCGACACCTGGACCTGCCCGGACTGCGGCGTGACCAAGGATGACTTCGAGATGGTCGAGCTGGATTGAGCCGCAGCGCGTGGCTTGTGCTGTTTGTGGGAGCGGCGTCAGCCGCGAAGCCATTACAGCATCCGAAACCGGTTGTAGGAGCGGCGTCAGCCGCGAAGCCACTGCGGCATCCGAAGTCGGCTAAGCACATTCACCTACCGAAGGATCGTCTTGGCTCGGTGCGCAAAGCCGCTACTGCAGAGATGTTGCGTTGATCCCTGGCTTCGGATGCCGCAGTGGCTTCGCGGCTGACGCCGCTCCTACAAAAGGCAGAGCAAAGCAAGGCTCAATGCAGCCTCGGCTTTTCGCCACCCAGTTCCACCAGACGCTCGCGGATGCCGATGGCA
>NZ_JASCOR010000141.1 GCF_029959445.1 Stenotrophomonas sp. PS02298
GCCATGCTCGGCAGAGGCTTTACCTGAAATGCCCATGCCGAGCATGGCTCGGCACTACAGGGGATGCTCCAGCTGGAAGCGCAGGCAAAAGCTGCCCTCATCCCAACCCCTCTCCCGTGAACGGGAGAGGGGCTTTCAATCTAGAGCGGGGCCTCGAATCAAGAGCCTTTGGGCCGCGGGGTCACGAATACCGTGATTTCCTCGCGGTCGTGGTACAGCTGCTTGGCGCGGATCGTCAGCGGCTTGTCTGCCTTTTCGGCAAACAGATCCAGGCACAGGCGCGTTTCATCCCAGCGCTTCTTCATCGGCAGCTTCAGGTTGAAGATGGCGTGCTTGCACCAGCCTTCGCGCAGCCAGGTGCCCATGCGCTCGGCCACCCGGCGCGGCTGTTCCACCATGTCGCAGACCATCCAGTCCAGCGGCGTTTCCGGTTGCCAATGGAAACCGTCGGCGCGCAGGTGCTCGACCAGGCCGGTATCCAGTACATGCTGGCGCAGCGGGCCGTTGTCGATGCTGCTCACATGCAGATGCTGGCGGGTCAGTACCCAGGTCCAACCACCCGGTGCCGCCCCGAGGTCGGCCGAACGCATGCCAGGCACCACCAATGCTTCGCGTTCTTCCGGCGTAAGCAGGGTCATGAACGCTTCTTCCAGCTTCAAGGCCGAGCGCGAGGGGGCGTCCGGCAGCAGCTTCAAGCGTGGAATACCCAACAGCCACGGTGCACTGTCGCGGGTATCGGAGACGCAGACAAAGGCATGCGTACCATCGACGAACACCACATGCAGGCGCGGCAGCTTGCCGTTGGGCTTGTCGGTGAGCAGGCCGCCTTTGCGCAGCGCCGGGCGCAACGCATTGCCGAAGGCGCGGGCCAGGCCAGCCAGCGGTTTGCCGGCGTCCGAATCGGGATGCTCGACCCACAGATCACCAAACCGTTGCTGGCCTTCCAGCGCGGCAATGATCGGGGTGATGCGATCCGTGGCATCGAGCTGTGGCAGCTCGGCGAGAATCCGCAGCTTCTGGCGGGCGAAGATCAGCTCGCGCCAGGGCAGGCGCTGGTCCAGCGCTTCGGCCTCATCCGTGACGAACACCACGTAGCCATCGTTGCGCTGGGTACGGGCGTAACCGGCAATGCCGGCATGGCCTGCACGGTCGTTCAGTTCGCCGGCCAGTTCCGGTTCAAAGCCTTGGCGGCAGTAGCAGAGCAGGCCGGTCATGGAAATCCTTGGTGTGGAGCGGGTGGGCTTCTCCTTCTCCCGCCGGGAGAAGGTGCCCGCAGGGCGGATGAGGGTAGGTGATGCCTCGGTAGCAGACTGCATGAGAACTGCCGGACCCTCACCCCAACCCCTCTCCCGCAGGCGGGAGAGGGGCTTTCAGAATCAGTAGCGTGCGCCGTCGTTCTTGCCGTAGCTGTGCAGCACGGCGCGAGCGTCGTCGCGGTTGATGCCTTGCACGACCTCGATGCCGCGCTTGTTCAGCTCACCGGCCCAATCGGCCGGCAACGGGCCTTCGTCGAACGGGGTGAGTTCTTCCACGTCGGCGGCGCAGGCGCCGATCAGCAGGCGGTCGATGCCGGCCCAGACGGTGGCGCCATAGCACTGGCAGCAGGGCTGTGAGGACGTAGCCAGGGTGACCGGCGACAGCAGCGCGTTCAGGCGCGGGGTGTTGAGCTTCTGCTGGGCCAGCATGTACGCCATGTTTTCGGCATGTGCCAACGAGGTGGCATGCGGCACCACGCGGTTCACCGCGGCGGCGATCACCTTGTGGTCGGGGCCGAATACCACCGCGCCAAACGGGCCGCCACTGGCGTGTTCAACGTTCAGCCGCGACAGCTCGATGGCCAGCGCTACCTTGTCCGCATCGCTGGTATAGGCGCGGTCGCAGTCGACGGCGTCGTGGATCCAGACGGGGAGGGTGAGGTGAACCTGGGCGTGCAGCATGATGATGACCGGCGTTGTGGCAAAAAACGGCGGCCAGTTTAGCGGACTGGGGCGCTGGGGCGGGCTTGCTGGCTTGGGTTGTTCAGGTGTGGGGGCCGGTAGGCAATGATCTGTAGCGGAGCCGGGTTCAGCCCCCTCCCTTTCGCGCAGCGAAGGGGAGGGCTGGGGAGGGGTTGGCTTTTGCTTTGGGGTTTGCGGTTGGCGCGAAAAGCACCCCTCCCCAGCCCTCCCCTTGGCCTTTGGCCAAAGGGAGGGAGCCAAAGGCTTAGAACTCCGCGCCCACCGTCATGAAGATCTGCCGCGGGGCGCTGGCGTGGATGGAATAGCGGGTGCCGGTGGGGTCGGTCGGGGCGAACGAGCTGAGCTGGCCGGCGTAGCGCTTGTTGGTCAGGTTGGTCACGTTCAAGGACACCTTGACGTTCTGCAGGCCCAGGCCGGGGCCGAAGCTGTAACCGCCGCCGGCGTCGAAGGTGGTCACGCCCGGTACCGACTGGTCGTTGGTATAGGTGTAGTAGCGCTTGCCGGTGTACTTGCCGCGCAGGCTGGCGAACCAGCCGTCACGGTTCCAGCTCAGCTCGCTGGAGGCCATGCGCTGTGGCGTGTCGACCGTGATCTTGCCGGCCACCGGCACGATCGCACCGCCGGAGATGTAATCGTCCTCGTAGGTGGTCTTGTTCCAGGACAGCGCGTTGTACCACTGCAGGCCCTGCGTCGGCTTGAGGATGAAGGTCAGTTCCGCACCCTGGCTCTTCACCGAGCCGACGTTGATGAAGCGGGTGATGCACTCCGGTCGCGTGCCGACTTCGATGCTGGTGCAGGGGTTGAGCGAGAGCAGGCGGTTGTCGAACATCACGTGGTACGCAGCCAATGAAGCCTGATACTTGCTGCCGAAGGTGCGGAACCCGGCCTCGAAGGTCTTGGACTTCTCCGGTTCCAGGCCGGCGCTGGCGGCAAACGACTCCGGCGAAACCTGCAGCGGGCCGCCGCTGCCGCCGCCGACGAAGGCGGCGATGTTCTCGGCATAGGAGGCGAACAGCTCGTTGTTGGCATTGAGCTTGAAGCCGACACCCAGCTGCGGCAGCAGCGATTCCTTGGCGGTCAGCGTGCCCGACGCGAGCTTCTGCTCGGTGCCGGGTTTGGCGGTTGCACGCATGCGGGTGTTCGGGCTCTTGATGCCGATATCCACGGTCAGGCGTTCATCGAGGAAACGCATGCGGTCCTGCACATAGAACTGCCGCGTGCGGATGTCGAAGTCCTGGTCGAACAGGCGACGGTCCGGGTTCTTGAGGTAGGTGTCGTCGAGGAACGGGCCGTCGATGTAGTAGAAGTTGCGCTCGACGTTGTGGTCGTTCTGCTCGAACCACAGCCCGGCTTCCAGCTCATGGATGCCGACGTTCCACGACAGTGCAGCGGTCAGGCCATGGCGATCAATCGTGTAGTTGGTGCTGCGGATCGAGATCGGCAGCATCTTGTCGGTACCGGGATTGGAAGGCTGACCCGGTGCCCACCAATGGCCCTGGCCACGATTGTCGTGATGGTAGGCAAGCAGCTTGAGGTTGAGTTCGTCACCGAGATGCAGGCTGGCATCGAGCGAATACAGATTGTCATCGCGCAACGCGCGGCTCTGGTAGTACGCATCGTCGATGCTGTTGACGCCGCCAGTGAAGGCGCAGCGCGTGACGTCGAAGGTCGCTGGCGCGCAGTACGCCGCGGCGACGGCGCGGTCCCAATCCGGCGCGTAGATGTTCCAGTCGTAGCCCAGTCCACGCTGCAGCATGCTCTTGGACAGATAGGCGTAGTTGGCCTGGCTTGCCCGCGAGGTGGCAACGAAGGCGCCGAAACGGTGATCACCCACGTTCCACACCGCCTTGGCATTGAACTGGCGGGTGGTCTGGTTCTGGTGCGGTGCGGCCCACATGTCGGCATCCTGATGCACGCCGGAGACATAGGCAGAGAAGCCATTCAGATCGCCGGTATCCACGCGCAGATAGCCACGGCGCTGGTTGTCATCGCCAACGGTGACACTGGCGCGGCCACCGAATACGGTGGACGGATCCTGCGAGAAGTACTGGATTGCCCCGCCGAGGTTGCTGGTCGAGGCCACGCCCAGCGAGCCTATACCCTGCGACAACTCGGCGCCGCCCAGGTTCTCGGCGATGATGGCGCGGGCGATGCTCAGGCCGTTGTAGTTGCCATAGCTGTTGTCGCCGAGCGGGATGCCATCAAGCGTATAGCCCAGGCGGGTCTTGTCGAAGCCGCGCAGGCTGATGGTCTGCGATTCTTCGTTGGCACCGAAGGCGTCGTTGGACTGCACGGAGACACCGGGCAGGCGATCAAGGATTTTCTGGCCGCTGCTGCCCGGCGGCAACACCTGCTTGTCGACTTCACCGATGCGTTGCACCTGGCGGGTCTGGCCCTGGCCGATCACCGAGATGGTGTCCAGCGTCTGCGCGGAGGCGCTGTCGGCGGAGTCTGCTTCGGCGTAGGCGTGGCTGGTGCACAGGGCAAGCGTGATGGCGAGGCTGAGGCGTTTGGAAGTCATGGTCTACCGTTCCGTGGGAGGGCCGGCGCGCGCCGGTAACGGAAGGGTGTCGGTGTTTTGTTAAACCCCGTTTACGGTGTCATCCAATTACGTTGCTTTGCACAGTATTGGTGACGTGATTCCCGTTTGACCGGGCTCGAATCGACTGTTCATTGCGAGCATGGTGACGGTGGGCGCAAAGAAAACGCCGCGACAATGCGCGGCGTTCGCTGTTGCATCCATGGACCGCTGCATCAACCCATGTAGAGGCCACCGTTGACCGGATAATCAGCGCCGGTCACATACGCCGCATCATCACTGGCCAGCCACGCGCACAGCGCAGCCACTTCTTCGGGCTTGCCAAGGCGGCGGATCGGCACCGACGCCGCCAGCCGATCGAGCACGTCCGGCGGGAAGCTGCTGATCGCCTGGCTGGCGATGTAGCCCGGTGAAATGGTGTTGACGGTGACGCCGCGCGCAGCGACCTCGGCGGCGAGCGCGCGGCTGAAACCATGCATCGCAGCCTTGGCCGTTGCGTAGTTGACCTGGCCGATCTGGCCCTTCTGCGCGCTGACCGAGCCGATGTTGATGATGCGGCCCCAGTTCTGGTTGGTCATGCCATCAACCACCTGCTTGCTCAGGTTGAACAAGGTGTTGAGGTTGGAGGCGATCACCGCGTTCCAGTCCTCGGTGCTCATCTGCCGGAACAGCATGTCGCGGCTGCCGCCGGAATTGTTGACCAGCACATCCACTTCGCCCACTTCCGCACGCACCTTGGCGAACGCAGCGGTGGTGGAATCCCAGTCGGCGGCATTGCCTTCGGACACGATGAAATCAAAGCCGAGTTCGCGCTGCTCGCGGATCCAGTTGGCCTTGCGCGGTGAATCCGGCGCGCAGCCTGCCACCACCGTGTGGCCGGCGCGGGCCAGGGATTGGCAGATGGCAGTGCCTACACTGCCCATGCCACTGGTGACGTAAGCGATACGTAGCGTCATGGTGCTCTCCAATGCGTCAGGTAGGTGCCGCTCAGGCGGCCAGTGGATACAGGGCGAACAGCAGGCTGCCGGCCATCAGGATCATGGAGATCAGCACGGCCCACTTCAGGGTGAATTTCTGGTGGTCAGCGAAATCCACCTTGGCCAGACCAACAAGCAGATAGGTCGATGGCACCAGCGGGCTCAACAGATGCACCGGCTGTCCGGCCAGCGAGGCGCGCGCCATTTCCACCGGGGTGATGCCGTAGTGGCCCGCCGCTTCGGACAGGATCGGCAGCACGCCGAAATAGAAGGCGTCGTTGGACATGAAGAAGGTGAAGGGCATCGATGCCACCGCGGTGATCACCGCCAGGTACGGTCCCCAGGCTTCCGGAATCACCGACAGGAAGCCGCGCGACATCGCCTCGACCATGCCGGTGTTGGACAGGATGCCGGTGAAGATGCCCGCG
This sequence comes from Stenotrophomonas sp. PS02298, assembly GCF_029959445.1. Classification (GTDB taxonomy): domain Bacteria; phylum Pseudomonadota; class Gammaproteobacteria; order Xanthomonadales; family Xanthomonadaceae; genus Stenotrophomonas. Next base: position 5,903 of record NZ_JASCOR010000141.1, read on the forward strand.
GCGAAGATCAGCGACACCACCGACAGCACATTGCCTGCATGGTTGACGACGCGGCGGCGCTGCTCGGCCAGGTTCGGGTAGTTGATCACCAGCGCGATGGCGAAGCCCACCATGAACAGCACCGGCATCGGCAGCAGGCCGATCACCAGCGCGGCCATCAGTGCCAGGGTCAGGGCGAAGTTGACCCACAGCAGTTTCGGTCGCTTGGTGTCTTCGGCATCTTCCACCGTCGGCAGCGCATCGCTGTCATCGGAGACGGTGGCGTCCATCCACGAGCCACCCTGCGGCAGGGCAACCACACCGAGGCGACGGCGTTCCTTCATGCCCAGGTACCAGGCCAGTGCAAGAATGCCGGCGCAGGCCAGCACCATCGCCGGAATCAGTGGCACGAACACATCGGCCGGATCCACATGCAGTGCTGTGGCAGCACGCGCGGTCGGGCCGCCCCATGGGGTGAGGTTCATCACGCCACCGGCGAGGATGGTCACGCAGGTCATGCTCAGCGCGTTCATGCCCAGCCGGCGGTACAGCGGCAGCATCGCCGACACGGTGATCATGTAGGTGGTGGAGCCATCGCCATCGAGCGAGATCAGCATCGCCAGCACGGCGGTGCCCATCACGATCTTCAGCGGGTCACCCTTGACGATGCGCAGGATGATGCGCACCAGCGGGTCGAACAGGCCGGCGTCGATCATCACCCCGAAGTAGAGGATGGCGAACATCAGCATCACGCCGGTCGGCGCGATCTTCTTGATGCCGTCGAGCATCATGTCATCGAGGCCGGCACCGAAGCCGCCGATCAGGGCGAAGACGATGGGTACGGTAATCAGGGCGACCAGCGGCGACAGTCGTTTGCTCATGATGAGATACATGAACGTCAGGACCATGCCGAAGCCGAGGATGGTCAGCATCATCTGCAGACTCCTTGAAGAGACAGGACGGGAAGGGGGTGTTTAGAAATCGAACTGCAGGCGGCCGGTGACCGCGCGGGTGTGGTCCACGGTGGCATCGGTAAGGCGGTTGCGGTTGCGGCTGTCGATCAGGTTGAGCATGAAGCGCAGGTTGTCGCGCAGGTACCAGTTACCGGCCAGGGTCCAGGCTTCGGTGCTGCCGTTGCGCAGGTCGGGCTGGCCATCAAGGTGCTGGTTGCCGCGCATCTGGTCATAGCGCAGCGCGACTTCAAACGCACCGGGCTTGTGGCGGATGTTCTTGATGCGGGCGAAGCGGCCGGTCTTGCGGTCGTAGCTGCGCGACTCGCCGGTGACGAACCAGCTGAGCATGCCGTAGGCCGCCATCACCTCACCGCGCTGCGCGCCATCGTCGAAGGTGGCGCCGCTGAACTCGCCCTGCCATGACAGCGGGCCGCGCACCTGCGCGTATTCCAGCGACCACTTGTTGACGTCGGTATCGCGACCGGCCGAGAAGTCGACCAAGGTCAGGCGACTTTCATCGGACAGATGGCCGGCCGGGCGCGGGCGGATGCGCAGTGCAGGAACGCCATTCACACCGGGGTTGTCATAGGCCTCGCGGGCCAGCGACAGGCCCAGGTGCAGCACGTCGCCAGCGGCCGGGCTCGGCGCCCAGGTGACGCGCCCCCCGGCGGCGCGGCCCTTCACCTGCCAGGCATCGATGCTTTCCAGACTGTAGACGCTGGCCGCCCAGGTCATGTCGCCAGGGTTGGCCTGCCAGGACGCGCCGAGGCGGTACAGCGGGGCAAGGCTGGTGCCGGCGTTGCCGCGCTCCAGGAAGCTGCCGTAGTTGGAGCCGGTGCGGTCGTCCAGCGAGTAATACTGCTTGAACTGGCCGACGGTCAGGCGGCCGGCATCGCCGAAGCTGCGGCTGACGTAGACGTCCTTGGCCTCGGGGCGGTCGCCGGAGAAGTCAGCTTCCAACTTGTAGTCGACGACGAAGAACTTGCCGGATACATCCAGCCAGGCGCGACGGATCTCGGTGTCATCCTTGTTCGGGGTGCCCCGGTGGTCGTTGTCGAAGCTGGCGAAATCCAGATGCAGGCGGCCGCCGATGGTGGCAGTCACCGGACCTTCGTCTTCTGCGGCCAGCGCTGGAGCGCACAGGCTCAGCAGGACAGCGGCAGCGAGGCTGCGCTTTTGGAAAAAACTCAGTTCCACAAACCCTCCCAGGTGCGCGCCAGGCGCGCGGCAAACATGGGCACCTGCTGGTGCGTGGGCGCAGTCTGGAGGGGACTAGCTGTCATCCGCCTGTCAGGGGTTTGTGCGGCGCAACAATGCGGGCCGGCACTGCGTCTTTGCGGCTTCCGCGTTAGCATTCGCGCCTTCCCGATACTTTCCACCGCGATGCGCCTGCTGCTGGTTGAAGACAATGCGGACCTGGCCGACGCCATCATTCGTCGCATGCGCCGTAACGGCCACGCGGTGGATTGGCAGGCTGATGGCATGGGCGCGGCCAGCGTGCTGCGCTACCAGAGCTTCGATCTGGTGGTGCTGGATATCGGCCTGCCCAAACTCGATGGCATGCGCGTACTGGCGGGCATGCGCGAGCGCGGCGACAGCACACCGGTGCTGATGCTGACTGCCCGCGATGGCATCGAGGATCGCGTGCAGGCGCTGGACGTGGGCGCCGATGACTATCTGGGCAAGCCGTTCGACTTCCGCGAATTCGAAGCCCGTTGCCGGGTGTTGCTGCGTCGCGGCCGTGGCCAGGCCAGTGAGGTGATGCAGATCGGCAGCTTCCAGTTCGACAATGCCGCGCATCGGGTCAGCCTGGATGGCGAGGTGATCGAACTGCCGAACCGCGAATTCCGCCTGCTGGAGATCCTGGTCGGCCGGCTCGGGCAGGTCGTCGGCAAGGACGAGATCGGCAAGGGATTGTTCGGCTTCGACGACGAAGCCGGGCCGAATGCCATCGAGCTGTATATCGGACGGCTACGCAAGAAACTGGCGGCCGCACCAGTGCGCATCACCACCGTGCGTGGCGTGGGCTACATGCTGGAAGCCAGCGACGGCGGTACCGATGGCGACGGCTGAGGTCCGTACTTCCGGTTCATTGCGGCGCACCTTGATGCTGTACCTGGGTGCGTTGCTGGCGGTGTTCGCGGTGGCCTTGTTGTTCGCCGCGCGCGACTACGGGCAGCGTGCGGCGAATCGCTCCTACGACCATCTGCTGGTGTCTTCGGCGCTGTCCATCGCCGATTCGGTGGCGTTGGTGGATGGGCAATGGCAGGTGGATCTGCCATATGCGGCCCTGGACCTGCTGTCGATGGCGGAAGAAGACCGCGTGTTCTACCGCGTGGCCGATAGTCGTGGCCGCACCATCACCGGCTACGAGGATCTTCCCCAGGCACCGCGCAGGAGTGGCAATCAGCCGCAGTTGTTCGATGCCGACTACAGTGGCGAGACGGTGCGCTTCGTGGTGGTCAAACGCAGCTTTGCCGCCGCTTCTGCGCAGGGTGAAGTGCAGGTGCAGGTGGGGCAGACCCGCCGTGCACGCGCCGAGCTGGCGCAGGAAATGGTCAACCGCGCGCTGATCGCCATCGGCGTGTTGTCGGCCTTGTTGCTGGCACTGGTGGCCTTCGGTGTGCATCGCGCGTTCCGTCCGTTGGTGCGTCTGGAGCGCGAGCTGTCGCGGCGCGAACCCTCCGACCTGAAGCCGCTGGACTCGCATGTGCCGCGCGAGATGAACCAGATGGTCGCTGCCTTGAACCGCTTCATGGAGCGCCTGTCCAGCAGCAACGAAACCCTGCGTGCATTCATGGCCGAGGCTGCGCACCAGATGCGCACACCGCTGGCCGCACTGCGCGCGCAGGCACAGCTGGCCCTGGACGAAGAAGAGCCCGAGGACATGCAGCGCAGCCTGCGTGCGATCGAACGCAACGCCACTCATATGAGCCGCCTGCTCAACCAGTTGCTCAGCGATGCCAGCGTGATCCACCGCTCCAACCTGCAGCGCTTCGCACCGCTGGATCTTGTTGAAACCGTGCATCAGGCCCTGCACGAAGCACTGCCGCAGGCAGGCCCGGCACCACGTGTGCAGCTGGCGATCACCACCGGCGCAGTGCAGGTCAACGGCGATGCCTTGCTGTTGCGCGAGGCGATCAAGAACCTGATCGACAACGCGATGAAATACGGCGGCGATGGCCCGCTGCAGATCGCGCTGACCGTGCAGGACACGCAGGCGGTATTGACCATCGCCGACCACGGCCCCGGGATCAGCGCCGCCGATGCCGAACGCGTATTCGAGCGCTTCGGGCGCGGTGAAAACGCGCCTGCCGGTGGTGCCGGCCTCGGGCTGGCCATCGTCAAGCGCGTGGTTGAAAGCCATGGCGGCAACATCGACCTGAGCAACCGGCCCGAAGGTGGTCTGGTCGCCACCATCCATCTGCCAAGGCATGCCGCATGAGCCGCTTGTTGATCCTGTTGCTGGGCGTGCTGTTGGCGCCATCTCTGATCGCCGCACCGGGCGATGTTCAGCGCTTCCCTGCGCAGGGCGTTGCGACCGAACAGCTGCGCATCCACGGCACGACCGATATCGAAGTGTTCGCGGTGGTGATCGCCGACTACCAGCGCCTGCACCCGGGCACCGAAGTTGTTTATGAAGACATCATCACCCAGGACCTGTACGCGCGTTTCCTGCGCGACCGCAACACCGCCAGCACCCCCGATCTGCTGATTTCCAGCGGCATGGATCTGCAGACCAAGCTGGTCAACGATGGCCACGCACTGCCGCACCGTTCGCCGCAGACCGAAGCCGTGCCTTCCTGGGCGAAGTGGCGCAATGAAGCCTTCGGCATCAGCTACGAGCCGGTGGCGATGGTCTACAACACGCGTGCTTTGCCTGCGGAAAAAGTGCCGCACACGCGCCGCCAGCTGCTGGACCTGCTGCGTGCCGAAGGCACGCCGCTGCGCGGCAAGGTCGGCACCTACGATATCGAGCGCAGCAGTGTCGGCTATCTGCTGGCGACCCAGGATGCACAGCGCGGCAGCATCGCCGGTGCCTTGCTCGGCGCATTGGGCGACAACGGTGTGGTACGTGAAGAACGCACCGGCGTGCTGTTGGACCAGGTCAGCAGCGGCAAGCTGTCGCTGGTCTACAACGTGCTGGGTTCCTATGCGCAGGCGCGCATCGATGCCGGTGCGCCCTTGGGCATCGTCGAGCCGGAGGACTACACCCTGGTGGTGCTGCGCACGGCGGTGATTCCGCGCAACAGCCCGCACCCGGCCGAGGCCAAGCGTTTTCTCGACTACCTGTTGTCGGCGCGCGGCCAGCAGGTGCTGTCACGCGAGGCGCGCTTGATGCCGATCATCCGCAACGGCGGTGGTGACAGTGATCCCGGCCAGAACCGGCGGCCGATCCAGCTTGGGCCGGGGCTGCTGGTTTACCTGGATGCGCTAAAGCGCCGCCAGTTCCTCGATGCCTGGCGCAGCAGCGTGGAGCCCAAGCCGCGCTGAGCGTGGCTCAGCGTAGCGGGACGGGATGTTCGCTGGTTGGCGCAGCACCGTAGCCCGGGTAAGCGCAGCGCACCCGGGACAAGGGGATCCAGTTGTCTTCCAGATGATCGGTCACCGATCCCGGGTGCGCTGCGCTTACC
>NZ_JASCOR010000142.1 GCF_029959445.1 Stenotrophomonas sp. PS02298
CGGGCGCGCGCCCCCCCCGCGGCCGCGCCGCCCCCCGCCCCCCCCCCCCCCCCCCCCCCCCCCCCCCCCCCCCCCCCCCCCCCCCCCCCCCCCCCCCCCCCACTACAGGGGTGGCCAAAAGTGCACCCCTCCCCAGCCCGCCCCTTGGCTGCGCCAAAGGGAGGGGGCAAAGCTGACCCCTCCCCAACCCTCCCCTTTGTCTTCGACAAAAGGGAGGGGGCTATCGCTGTGCGACGTTTTGACGCAGTGCGACATCCGGTCACATCCGCTCTTAACCAATACCGGACCAGAATCGCCCCAATTAAAAATGTTGCGGAGAAGCGGCCGTGGAAGCGCTGCTGTTGTCCCGGATCCAGTTCGGATTCGTGGTGAGTTTTCATGTGCTGTTCCCGGCCTTCACCATCGGCACGGCCAGCTGGTTGGCCTTCGTCGAATGGCGTTGGTTGCGCACCCGCAACCCGGTCTGGCGCGAGCTGTTTTTCTTCTGGCAGAAGATCTTCGCCGTGTCCTTCGGCATGGGCGTGGTCAGCGGCATCGTCATGGCGTTCCAGTTCGGTACCAACTGGCCGCGCCTGAGTGAAGTGGCCGGCACGGTGATCGGGCCATTGCTTACCTACGAGGTGTTGACTGCGTTCTTCCTGGAGGCGAGTTTCCTCGGCGTGATGCTGTTCGGTTGGGAAAAGGTCTCGCCGCGCCTGCACTTCTTCTCCACCTGCATGGTGGCGTTGGGCACGCTGTTTTCCACGTTCTGGATACTGTCTTCCAACAGCTGGCTGCACACGCCGGCGGGTTACACGCTGGTCGACGGCATCGTGCATCCGCAGGACTGGTGGCAGATCGTGTTCAACCCGTCGTTCCCATATCGCCTGGCGCATATGGCGCTGGGGTCGTTCATCACCACCTGTTTCGTCATTGGCGGTGTTGGTGCCTGGTACCTGCGGCGCGGCGTGCATGTGGAAGCCGGCCGCAAGATGCTGGTGGCAGCCGTCGCCTTCGCTGCTTTGACGGTGCCGGTGCAGATCTTCGTTGGTGACATGCATGGCTTGAACACGCTGGAGCACCAGCCGATGAAGATCGCGGCGATGGAGGCGCACTGGCATGAAAGCGAGCCCGGCGAAGGCGTGCCGCTGGTGGTGTTCGCGGTGCCGAACGAAAAAGAGGAGCGCAACGACTATGAGATTGCCATTCCCAATCTCGGCAGCGTGATCCTCACCCACAGCACGGACGGCACGTTCGCGCCGCTGACCTCCGTACCGGCCAGTGAGCGGCCGCCGGTGGTGCCGGTGTTCTATGCGTTCCGCATCATGGTCGGGATCGGTTCGTTGATGCTGTTGGTTGCGTGGATTTCGGCCTTCCAGTTGTGGCGTGGACGCCTGCTGCAGTCGAAGTGGCTGCTGCGTGGCTGGAACTGGATGCTGCCCAGCGGCTTCGTCGCGCTGGTGGCCGGTTGGTTCGTCACCGAAATGGGGCGGCAACCGTGGGTGGTGTATGGGGTGCTGCGCACCGCCGATGCGGTGGGTACGCAGAGCGTGTGGATGACGGTGCTGTCGCTTGCCATCTATGTGATCGGTTATCTGTTCGTGTTCGGCTGGGGCATCTGGTACCTGGTCAAGATCATGCGCAGCGGGCCCAAGCCACATGACCTGCCGCCGCGCGATGACGGCATGCATACCCCGGCGCGACCGCTGTCCGGCGTCAACGAACCGCTGGAGGAGCGCTGACATGGAGATGGCAATCTGGCTGCCGGTGGCATGGTTTGCGGTGATTGGCTTCGGCGTGCTGATGTATGTGGTGCTGGATGGCTTCGTGCTCGGCATCGGCATCCTTGCGCCGTTTGCCGAGGATGAGCAGCAGCTCGACGTGATGATGAATACCGCCGCGCCGATCTGGGACGGCAACGAAACCTGGCTGGTGCTCGGCGGTGCTGGCCTGATGGCGGCGTTTCCCAAGGCCTATGCGGTGTTGCTGTCGGGCCTGTACCTGCCGGTGCTGCTGCTGGTGATGGGCCTGGTATTCCGCGGCGTGGCCTTCGAGTTCCGCTTCAAGGCGCATCGCTCGCGCGCGCTGTGGAGCGTGTCGTTCGCGATGGGCTCGCTGCTGGCGGCGTTCGCGCAGGGTGTGATCCTGGGCGCGCTGGTGCAGGGCCTGCCGATGCAGGACGGGCAGTACAGCGGCGGCGCGTTCGGTTGGTTCAGCCCGTTCTCGATGCTGACCGGTGTCGCGGTGGTCACCGGCTATGCGCTGCTCGGCAGCACCTGGCTGATCCTCAAGACCGAAGGCCGTGAACAGGCGCTGGCACGTTCGCTGACGCGGCCGTTGATGGTGGCGGTGATCGTGTTCATGGGCCTGGTCAGCACCTGGCTGCCATTCCTGCAGTCGCGGGTGATGGAGCGCTGGTTCAGTGATGGCAACTTCTGGTGGCTGTCGCCGGTGCCGCTGTTGACCCTGGCCGTGGCAGTGGCGCTGTGGCGCAGCGCCATGCACCCGCGCCGCGACCTGCCGCCGTTCCTGCTGACCCTGGCGCTGTTCGTGCTCGGCTTCGTTGGCCTGGTGCTGGGCATGTGGCCCTACCTGCTGCCGCCGCATTTGACCCTGTGGCAGGCTGCCGCGCCAGCGTCGTCGCTGGGCTTCAGCATGGTCGGGCTGGTGCTGCTGCTGCCGGTAATCCTCGGCTATACGGTGTGGTCGTACCGGGTGTTCCGCGGCAAGGTGACGGCTGAGACGGGCTATCACTGAATCCGCGTTGATCTGGCCCGGCCGTTGCGCCGGGCCAAACATGGTGATGCGTTTCTCAGCCGTGCAGGCCTTCGATTTCCACCAGCAGTTCGGCCCGGCAGACTTCGCCGTGCAGCACGATGAAGCTGGATTCGGTCAGGCCGCGCTGCTGCAGTTGCAGGCTTACCGCGGCCGCGTCCTGCGGATTGCGAACATAGACCTTTAGCAGCGATTGCTCACCCAGATGGGATGCGAGTGCCGGCCGTTGCAGTCGCGCACCATCAATCAGGCTCTGCAGGTTGGTCAGGGTTTCGTCCAGCTGCATTGCCACCGAGCCATGGTGCTGTGAGCGGTGGCCGACGATGGCGGCGGTACCTGATTGCAGCAACGGCAGGCCGGTCGTGAGTGGTGGCAGCATCGCGCGGGCAAAGCTGGGCGACTGCGGGCCGTATTGGCGCGGATAGGCGTAGGCGCTGACCTGGCGCGGGTTTTCCAGCGGCGTGCCGGGTTGGCGGGCGGACAGGCTGTACACCTGTACCCGGCGGCGGCCGTCAAAGCAGCCGATGCAGGTGGCGGCAGGCATTGCGGCGTGATCCACCACCTGCAGGCCGCGCACGCGACCCAGGCAGAAGCGGCGGTAGCGCTCGTTGTCGTCGTCGCCTTCGGTGATGGCGTCGAGGTAGTTCCAGGTACGCAGCAATGATGGATAGTCACTGTGCGACAGGAATTCGCTCAGTGCGGCATAGGCCGTGGCGGTTGCGGTCTCGATATCGCCGTCAACCTCAGCGACTTCGATGGACGTGAACAGCAGCTCGGCGTTGTGTGACCATTGCACGGCACCGCTAGTGCCATGTTCGACGGCGCTATCGCCTTGCCAGACTTCGATCCGGTCGGCGCCATGCATCGCCAATGGCACCTGCAGCCAATGCGGCGCGTTGTGACATGTCGGCTCGGGGTTGAACCCGAACACTGCCAGGGTGCGCGGGTCGGCCAGCGCTGCGGCGGCCTGCTGTCCAGGCAGATAGCTGGCGCGAAACACTGAATGCGGAGTGCCGGGCTGGGCAGCGGTAGCCTGCTGCATGAAGAGGTTGCTGTTGCCCATACCGTGAATCTGCTGCCAATGGCCGGGCGTCATGATAGCTTGCCACGCTTCACGGTCCCAGCAGATGCCGTTTTTGCAGGTGTCGCGGCGTAATTCGGGGGAATGCGCCGCTCAGTCAAGCTGGGCTTCACGCTTCATGTAGTTGGATTGCAGTGGTGGCAATGATCGAATTTTCAGTAGCCGGTTGGTCGGCATGGGCGCCGGACCTGACTACGGCGGAGCAGTGGCGGGCCTGGGCTGAGCAGCCCTGGCTGCCGCAGGGGGATGCTGCGCCGGCGTTGCTGGAGGTGCCGGCCATGCAGCGGCGGCGCATCGAGCGGCTCGGGCGCATGGCCATCCAGGCGGCTTGCTGGTGCGAGCAGAACGGAGATGAATCCGACATCCCGCTGGTCTTTGCCTCCCGCCACGGCGATGTGGCGCGTTCGCTGGCGCTGCTGCAGTCGCTGGTGGGGCAGGAGCCGATGTCGCCGACCGCGTTTGGTCTGTCCGTGCACAACGCGGTTGCGGCGCTCTACTCGATCATGCGCGGCAGCCGCAGCAACTATCTGGCGCTTGCGGGCGGGGCGGCAACGGTGGAGGCGGCCTGCGTGGAGGCATATGGCCTGCTGGCCGATGGTGCGCCGGAAGTACGGGTGGTTGTTTACGAGGCGCCGCTGCCAGCCCTTTTTGCGGGGTTTGCGGATGAGCCCGATGCTGGCTTTGCCTGGTGCTGGCGGTTGCGCCGGGCAGATCAGCCCGGTACCCGACTGGGCTTGGCCTGGCGGGCTGCCCAAGCGGTGCCCGTCCGGCCGCTATTGCCGCGCGCTTTGGCTGCACATAAATTCCTTTTGTCGGGAGATGCCAGCATGATCACCACCATTGATGGGCAGGACTGGGTCTGGACGCGGCATGGCTGAGGCAGTGACTGCTCGGCTCAATCACGCCTGGCGGGTGTTCGCCACCGGGCTCAGTTTTGCTGCTTTCGGCATTGGCGGTTTACTGCTTGGCGGCCTGGTGATGCCGGCGTTGCTGCTGATCCGCGACGAGCACCGTCGCCGTCGGATTGCCCGGCGCCTGGTGCAGCTCAGCTTTGCCGGGCATATCGGCCTGATGCGCCGGTTCGGCGTGCTGACCTACGAGATCGTCGGCGGTGAGCGACTGCAGCGGCGGGGTCTGCTGGTGTTGGCCAACCACCCGACCCTGATCGACGTGGTGTTCCTGGTGTCGCTGCTGCCCAACGCTGATTGCGTGGTCAAGCGTGCCGTGGCCATCAATCCATTCATGCGCGGGCCGGTGCGCGCAGCTGGCTACATATCCAATGACGACGGTGCGGGTCTGGTGGAGGACTACATTGCGGCGGTGCGGGCCGGCGGCAGCCTGGTGATTTTCCCCGAGGGCACACGCAGCGTGCCCGGCCAGCCATTGCGGCTGCAGCGCGGGGCGGCAAACATCGCGGTCAGGGGGGAGCTGGATGTCACCCCGGTGCACATCCGCTGCAGCCCGGCAACCCTTGGGAAGGGGCAGAAATGGTATCGTGTGCCGCCGCGGCGTTTCCACGTTCGGATCGAGGTGGGTGAAGATATTCAGATCCACCCGTTCCTGGTCGATACCCCCACGTCAAAGGGGGATGCTTTGGCCGCGCGTCGCCTTACCGACCACCTTACCCATTATTTCGATCTTGCTGGAGATCCGAACCGTGCAGGCACTTGAGCACGAGATCAAGGAATTGATCATTTCATCGCTGTCACTGGAAGACATCGCGCCGGAGGACATCGATTCCGCCGCGCCGCTGTTCGTTGAAGGACTGGGCCTGGACTCCATTGATGCACTGGAGCTCGGTCTGGCGCTGCAGAAAAAGTATGGGGTCAGCCTGTCGGCTGACTCGGAAGAGACCCGCCGCCATTTTTCCAGCGTGCGCGCGCTCAGCGAGTTTGTCGCTGCCCGTCAGTCGTAACCGGGCCAGGAATTGCCATGACCAAGAGTGAATTGTTCGACCATATCGTTCGCATTCTCAACGACAGTTTTGAGATTGCGCCGGAGCGGATCAAGCCCGAGGCACGTCTGTACGAAGACCTGGACATCGACAGCATCGATGCGGTCGATCTGATCGTGCAGCTCAAGCCGTTGCTGGGCCGCAACCTGCAGCCTGAGGCCTTCAAGACCGTGCGCACCGTGCAGGACGTGGTTGACGTCGTGCATGGCCTGCTGCCCGATCAAGCCGCTGCCTGACCGGATCGGCAGAGGCCTGGCATGACGCGGTTCCGCGTGCTCGCCTTTGGTCTGCTGACGGTCGCCTATCCGTTGCTGGTGTACCTGGCGATGGGGCGCTTCGAGCCCCGCTGGATGGCGGTGCTGTTGTTTGCACTGGCCGTGTTGCGGGCGTTGACCAGTCGCCAGCCGCTGTGGATGGCGGCCGCTGCAGGTGCCGGCGTACTGGCCTTGCTGACCACGCTGCTCAACCAGGCGCTGCCATTGAAGCTCTACCCGTTGTTGGTCAACGTGGTGATGTTGGTGGTGTTTGCCACCAGCCTGCGGTTTGGGCCGCCGGTGGTGGAGCGTTTGGCGCGCCTGCAGGAGCCGGACCTGCCACCCTTTGCGGTGGCCTATACCCGCAAGGTGACCCAGGTCTGGTGTGGCTTTTTTGTTCTCAACGGGGGCCTGGCCCTGGTAACCGCGCTTTGGGCGTCGGACCGGACCTGGGCGCTGTACAACGGATTGTTGGCGTACGTGATGATGGCTGTGTTGTTTGCAGGTGAGTGGCTGGTACGGCGGCGAGTGAAGGCCGCGCACGCCCATGTCTGAGTGGATCGCTCTGGACCGGTTGCTGCTGCAGCCGCAGCCGGCGCGTTGCGTCGGCGTGTGCGAGGGCGTGGTGGTTACCCACGCTGCATTCCGCCAGCAGGTAATGGCGTGGCAGCAGGCATTTACCGCCGCGCCCGGCCGCGATTGGGCGCTGTACTTCGACGAGGCGCTGCCGTTCGCGGCAGCCTTGTTTGGTGCCTGGCATGCCGGCAAACGCGTGTTTCTGGCCGCCGACAACCTGCCGGCCAGCCTCGCTGAACTGCAGTCGCGGGTAAGTGGCTTTGCCGGTGACATCGATCCGGCGCATTCGCCGTTGGCCGCAGTGGATGCGCCCGCCGACCTTGCATTGGAACCCTTGGATGAGCGTGCCTGCGAGCTGGTGGTGTTCACCTCCGGCAGCACCGGCGAGCCCAGCGCGATCAGCAAACGTCTGGATCAGCTGGCGCGCGAAGTGGACGCCTTGCAGGCCGCCTTTGGCGCCGAGCTGGAAGGCGCCCAGGTTCATGGCACGGTCTCGCATCAACACATCTACGGGCTGTTGTTCCGGGTGCTGTGGCCACTGGCCGCGGGGCGCGAAATCCAGCCGCGTCGTTTCTTCCATGAAGACCTGATCAAAGCCCTGGGTGCTGCTGACAGCGTGCTGGTGGCAACGCCTGCGCACCTGAAGCGGCTGCCCGAGCAATTGGATTGGGCTGCGCTGCACGGGCGTCTGCGCGCGGTGTTCTCCTCCGGTGGCCCGTTGCCGGCCGATGCCGCGCCGCAGGTGCGGCGGTTGTTGGGCGTGGCGCCGACCGAGGTCTATGGCAGCAGCGAGACCGGCGGTGTCGCCTGGCGTCGTTGGCACGACGCCGCGCCGACCTGGCAGCCGCTGCCTGGCGTGCAGTGGCGCATCGAGGATGGCTGCCTGGTGGTGGCCTCGGCGCATCTGCCGACGACGTCGTGGTGGCAGACCCAGGACCGCGTCGAGGCCTTGGCCGAAGGCCGCTTCCGCCTGCTTGGCCGTGCCGACCGCATCGTCAAGATCGAAGAGCGGCGGGTATCGCTGGATGCACTGGAGCGCGCGCTGCGCGCCGATCCGCTGGTCGAGGATGTGCGGGTACTGGTATTGCCGGGTGCGCGCGAACAGCTCGCTGCGGTGGTGGTGCCGACGGATGCAGCGCTGATTGCTGCCGATGATGCCGCCCGCCGTGCATTCCAGCAGCACCTGGCAGCGGTATTGGCGCGCAGCCATGATGCAGTGACGCGCCCGCGCCGCTGGCGTTTGCTCAGTGCCTTGCCGCTCAATGCACAGGGCAAGGTTACCCATGCCGCCTTGGCCGCACTGTTCCAGCCGCTGATGCCGTCGCCGCGTTGGCTTGAGCGTTCGCCCAGCACTGCCGTTGCCGAGTTGGCGTTGGATCCTTCATTGCGGGTGTTCGAAGGACACTTTCCGCAGGCGCGGATTCTGCCCGGGGTTGCCCAGTTGGACTGGGCCATCCGCTATGGCCGACAGGCGTTCGACATGCCGCCGCGCTTCGAGCGCATGGATGCGGTCAAGTTCCAGCATGTGGCGCGGCCGGGACAGCTGCTGTCGTTGCAACTGGACTGGGACGCCGCACGCGGCGTGCTGGCCTTCCGCTACAGCTCCGAGCACGGCGTGCACGCCAGCGGCAAGGTGGTATTCGCCGATGCGTGATGCACCGCAGGCCGAAGGCGCCTTCGCGGCGCTGGTGGTGATCCCGGTATACGACCATGAGCAGGCGATAGCCGCGGTGGTCGACGGCGTGCGTGCCGCTGGCTTGCCGTGCCTGCTGGTGGACGACGGCTCGCACCCGGCCTGCGCACAGGTGCTGCGTGCGCTGGCGCAGCAGGCCGATGTTGATCTGCTGCGCCTGGAGCAGAACCAGGGCAAGGGCGGTGCAATGCTGGCCGGCTTCGCCGAGGCGGCGCGGCGGGGCTACAGCCACGTGGTGCAGATCGATGCGGATGGCCAGCACGACACCGGCGACCTGCCGCGTTTCGTGGCCCTGTCGCAGGCGCAGCCGCAGGCGGTGATCTGTGGCGTGCCGGTCTATGACGAGAGTGTGCCCAAGGCGCGTCTGTACGGGCGCTACCTCACCCATGTGTGGGTGTGGATCAATACCTTGTCGCTGCACCTGCGCGATTCGATGTGCGGCTTCCGGGTCTATCCGCTGCCGCCGGTGTTGCGGCTTGCAGCCGAGGAAACCATCGGCAGGCGCATGGACTTCGACAGCGAGATCCTGGTGCGCCTGTTCTGGCGGCAGCTGCCGGTGTTCCATCTGCCCACCCGCGTTACCTATCCCAGCGATGGCGTGTCGCACTTCGATGTGTGGCGCGACAACCTGCGCATCAGCCGCATGCATGCCCGGCTGTTCTTCGGCATGGTGTGGCGCAGTCCGCGCCTGCTTTGGCGGCGGCTGCAGGGGGCGCGATAGTGGCCGCCAACAACACACCGCACTGGGCCGATATCGGCGAATCCACCTCGGTGGCCGGGGTGCTGTTCCTGTGCTGGGTGCATCGTTGGTTCGGGCGTTGGCCGTTCCGTCTCTGCGTATGGCCGGTGGTGCTATGCCATTGGCTGGGCAATGGGGTTGGGCGGCGTGCGTCGCTGCAGTACCTGCAGCGGCTGCAGGCGCATACCGGCGCGTTGGGGCGCACGCCGCGCCGGCGCGACAGCCTGCGCCACTTTTTCTGTTTCGCCGATACCTTGCTGGACAAGATGCTTGGCCTGGGCGGTCGTTACCCGGCCGAGCGCATCGAGCTGCAGCGCGACCTGATGCTGGACAGGATCGCCCGCCGCGAAGGCGGCCTGCTGCTTACGGCGCATATCGGTTGCCTGGAGCTGTGCCAGGTATTGGCTGAGCAGGTGCCGGGCTTCCGCATCACGGTGCTGGTGCATACCGCGCACGCGCAGCGCTTCAACCGCCTGCTGCAGCGGCTGGACCCGCTGGCGCAGGTGGAGTTGATGCAGGTGACTTCGATGGGCCCGGACACCGCGCTGGAACTGAGCCGCCGTGTCGCCGAGGGCGGCTTTGTCGCCATCGTTGGTGATCGCGTGCCGGTGCAGGGCGGGCGCACGGTGATGGCGGATTTCCTCGGCCACCGCGCGCCGTTCCCGATTGGTGCCTATGCACTGGCCGCCGCGCTGGGCTGCCCGGTCTACACCATGGCCTGCCTGCACCAGGGGCAGGGCTACCGCGTGGTGTTTGAACATTTCAGTGATCGCATCGTGTTGCCGCGTGGCTCGCGTGATGCGGCACTGGCTGGCCAGGCGCAGGCATTTGCCTGTTGGCTGGAGCGGCAACTCATCCAGTCGCCGATGGACTGGTTCAACTTCTTCCCCTTCTGGGACCAAGCCCCCCATGCAGAATAAGCAAGCTCCCGCGTGCCGCTTCGGCGACGCACCGTTGACCATCGAAGACGTGGTTGCACTGGCGCTGCGCAGGCGCGCCGCGCTGCTCAGTGACGAGGCCGGTTTCCGTGTTCGCATCCAGCAGGGCGCAGATTTTCTTGATCGCCTGCTGCGTGAGGACGGTGTCGTCTATGGCGTGACCACCGGTTACGGCGATTCGTGCACGGTCAATATTCCGCCCGCGTTGGTCGCTGAATTGCCGCACCATCTGTACACCTATCACGGCTGCGGCCTGGGCCGTTATCTTGATCCGGTGGAGACGCGTGCGGTGTTGGCTGCGCGGCTTGCCTCGCTGGTGCGTGGCATGTCCGGTGTCAGCCTGCCGCTGCTGGAGGGGCTGACCAGCCTGCTGCGGCACGACGTGCTGCCGATGATCCCGGCCGAGGGCTCGGTCGGTGCCAGTGGTGACCTGACCCCGCTGTCGTATGTGGCGGCGGTGCTGTGTGGCGAGCGCGACGTGTTTTACCAGGGGCGCGTGCAGAACGCGGCGGACGCATTGGCGGATATCGGCATGACGCCTTTGCGGCTGCGTCCCAAGGAAGGCCTGGCGATCATGAACGGTACCGCGGTGATGACCGGCCTGGCCTGCCTGGCCTGGCAGCGCGCCGATTACCTGTCACGCCTGGCCACGCGTCTGACCGCGTTCAATGTGCTGGCCAGTGACGGCAACGCGCATCACTTCGATGAAACCCTGTTCGCCGCCAAGCCGCATCCGGGGCAGATGCGCATCGCCGCGCGCCTGCGCGAGGACCTGCACAGCGAACGCCCGCCACGCAATGCCGAGCGCCTGCAGGATCGCTACTCGCTGCGTTGCGCACCGCACGTGATCGGCGTGCTGGAAGACACATTGCCATTCCTGCGCCAGCTGATCGAAACCGAGCTGAACAGCGCCAATGACAATCCGCTGATCGATGCCGAAGGCGAGCGCATCCTGCACGGTGGCCACTTCTATGGCGGCCACATCGCGCTGGCGATGGACACGCTGAAGAACACCGTCGCCAATCTCGCCGACCTGCTCGACCGGCAGCTCGCGCTGCTGGTGGATGCACGCTACAACCACGGCCTGCCGGCCAATCTGTCGGCCGCCACCGGCCCGCGTGCGGCCATCAACCATGGCCTGAAGGCGCTGCAGATCAGCGTCTCGGCCTGGACCGCCGAAGCGCTCAAGCAGACCATGCCGGCCTCGGTGTTCTCGCGCTCCACCGAATGCCACAACCAGGACAAGGTCAGCATGGGCACCATCGCCGCGCGCGACTGCCTGCGCGTGATCGAGCTGACTGAACAGGTGGTGGCGGCGATGCTGATCGCCGCCCGCCAAGGCCTGGCCCAGCGCGAAATGGTTGGCATGAACGCGCCGCGGCATTGCCGT
>NZ_JASCOR010000143.1 GCF_029959445.1 Stenotrophomonas sp. PS02298
GGCGGGAGAGGGGCTCAGTCCACTACGAGCTGAAGCATTGCTAGCCCCTCTCCCGCCTGCGGGAGAGGGGTTGGGGTGAGGGGAAGCTCCTAGCTAGAGATGCAAAAAAAGAAGGCCGCGCAAAGCGCGGCCTTCTCTCATCCAAAAAACCGAAAACTCAGACCTCAACAATCCCCGGAATAGCCACATCCGGATTCACATCGGCTTCGTAATCCACGCCATCGATGCCGAACCCGAACAGGCGCAGGAAGTCGGCCTTGTAGCCGGCCAGGTCGCTGATCTCGTACAGGTTCTCATTGGTCACCTGCGGCCACAGCTCCAGTACCTTGCCCTGCACTTCCGGCGCCATTTCCTTGTAGTCCGCACGCAGGCGGCCTTCGCCGTCGACCAGCGCGATCTCGCGGCCCTGCGCGTCCTGCAACTGCTGGCGGATGTGGTCAGCCGCGTTGGCGCCGCCTTGCGGGCCGTTGTACAGAATGTCGTACAGGGTATCGAGCTGCTCGATGCAGCCTTCGTGCGTACCCTGCTCTTTCATCACCTTGAACAGCAGCGACAGATACAGCGGCATGGTCGGGATCGCCGAGCTGGCCTGGGTCACAACCGCTTTCAATACCGACACGCGCGCATCGCCACCCAGCCCCTGCAACTTGTCGCGGATGGCCAGCACCTTGTTGTCCAGGTCCTTCTTGGCAGCGCCGATCGAACCATTCCAGTAAATGGCCTGGGTGATCTCCTCGCCGACATAGGTGAACGCGGTGGTGGTGGCACCCGGTGCCAGCACGCCAGCCTCAAGCAGCGCGTCGATCCACATCTGCCAGTCTTCGCCACCCATGACCTGCACGGTGCCAGCGATCTCCTCGGCCGTTGCCGGCTGCAGCGTGGTTTCGGTCAGCACTTCCTTGTCGGTGTCCAGGCCACGCAAGGTGATCGGCGCGCCGATCGGCTTCAGCGTGGAGCTGATGATCTCGCCGGTCTTGGGATGCTTGCGACGCGGCGCAGCGAGGCTGTAAACCACCTGATCGACCTGACCCAGATCAGCCTTGATGATCTCGATGACCTTCTGCTTCACCTCGTCGGAGAACGCATCGCCATTGACGCTGCGCGCATACAGACCCGCCTGGTGTGCGTACTTCTCGAATGCGGCGGAGTTGTACCAACCCGCCGTACCCGGCTTGGTCTCGCTGCCCGGGCGCTCGAAGAACACGCCAAGGGTGGCGGCATCGCTGCCAAACGCAGCCTTGATGCGGGCGGCCAGACCGTAACCGGTGGAGGCACCGAGCACCAGCACCTTCTTCGGCCCGTTGGCCAGCTTGGGCTGGGCCTTGATGTAATCGATCTGTTCCTTGACCGCCGCATCGCAACCAGTCGGATGGGTGGTGACGCAGATGAAGCCGCGCACACGCGGTTTGATGACCATGAAAACCTCGGTTGGCTAAACAGAAGACAGCAACACAAGCAGTTTGCGCGCTGAACCGGGAGGATCGTAGTGCGCTGCCGCACCGAAAACAACCGACGCCACCGCATGGACCGCCCTGCCCCCCGCGCGGATTGCAGGCAAAAGAAAAGCCGCGCGGGGCGCGGCTTTTCAGCAAGGCAGTGCGAGTCCGTCAGGGACGACGGGCCAGCTCTTCCTCGTCCTTGGCCTTGGGCAGCAGATCCTGCTTGGTGACCTTGAACGGACCAATGCTCAGCAGCGGCACGGCCACGATGATCGAGGAGATGACCACGATCACGGCACCTACCATGTGGGTTTCGGCCAGGCCTTCCATCGACTCGCCACCGAACATGTACAGCGCAAGTGCGGACAGGAAGAACAGCACCGCGGTGATCACCGTACGCGACAGCGTCTGGTTGATCGAGCGGTTCAGCACTTCCAGCGGCTCCACGCGCAGGCTGCGGAAGTTTTCGCGCACACGGTCGAACACCACGATGATGTCGTTGATGGCAAAACCCATCACCGACAACATACCCGCCAACACGGTCAGGTCGAACTCGCGACCGAGCAGCGACATGTAGGCAACCGTCAGGATCAGATCGAAGAACGCGGTGATGCTGGCGACGATGGCGAACTTCCATTCGAAGCGGGCAGCGATGTAGATCAGGAAGCCGATGACCATGAACAGCGTGGCGTAGATGCCGTTCATCGCCAGGTCCTTGCCGACCTGCGGGCCGACGAACTCGCCCGGCTGCACGGTAGCGACGTTGTCCGCCGCAGTCACCGCAACGCGGACATTCTCGGCAACCGTCTGTGCGGCATCGGCGGCATTGTTGTGCTCGCCATCTGGCGGCAGGCGGATCATCAGGTCATTGCCGCCACCGACGCTCTGCACCTGGGCGTTCTCGAAGCCAGCCTTCTCCAGACGCTCGCGCACCGTGTCGGCGTTGATGCTCTTTTCAAAATGCGTACGCACGACCGTGCCGCCGGTGAACTCCAGCGCGTAGTTGAAGCCCTTGAAGCCGATGATGGCGAACGAGGCCAGCAGCAACACCACCATGATCGCGAGCACCGGCTTGCGGTGACTCATGAAGTCGATGTTGGTGTCGTTCGGAACGATGTGAAGTGGAAACAGTTTCATGCAAGGAGTTCCTTGGAAAACCCGCACCGGTCAGGTGCGGGTTTCTGCGAAGAGGTTCGCGTCAGATGGCCACGGAGTTCAGCTTCTTGCGCTTGGCGTAGATCAGCGTCGCCAGAGCACGCGACACGGTGATCGCAGTGAACATCGAGGCAAAAATACCGATGATCATGGTCAGCGCGAAGCCCTTCAGCGGGCCGGTACCGAACGCATACAGCGCCACACCGACAATCAGGCCAGTGAGGTTGGCGTCGAGGATGGTGCCCGAGGCGCGCTCGTAACCCTCCGCGATGGCCTTCTTCGCCGGCATGCCCAGTCGCAACTCTTCACGGATACGTTCGTTGATCAGCACGTTGGCGTCGACCGACAAACCGACCGACAAGGCCAGGCCGGCGAAGCCCGGCAAGGTCATGGTCGCGCCGAACATCGACATCACCGCCACCACGATCAGCAGGTTGAACAGCAGCGCCACCGAGGTGATCACGCCGAACATGCGGTAGTAGATGGCGAAGAACACCAGGGTGAAGATGAACGAGAACACCACTGCCTTGACGCCGCGGTCCACGTTCTCCTTACCCAGGCTCGGGCCGATCACGTATTCCTCGACGAAGTCCATCGGCGCAGCCAGCGAGCCTGCACGCAGCAGCTTGGCCAGGCCGTCGGCTTCGGTCTTCTCCAGGCCGGTGGTCTGGAACTCCTTGCCGAACACGCCATTGATGTTGGCGATGGAGATCACTTCTTCCTTGACCCGGAAGCTGCGCTGCTCCACGCCGTTGACCATGGTCACCTGCGGAATCCGCTCGGTGTAGACCACGGCCATCGGCTTGCCGACGTTGGCGCTGGTGAAATCAAACATGCGCTGGCCACCGACGCTGTTCAGCGTCACGCTGACCGACGGCAGCCCGTTCTGGTCAGTGGAGGTCGCCGCCTTGACCATCTGGTCGCCGGTGACGATGGTGCGCTTGTTCAACAGCACCGGCATGCCACGGCGGTCGCGGTAGAGCTTGGCTTCCGGCGGGATGCGGCCGGTATCCACTGCATCCTGCGCGTTGCCATCGACCACTGCACGGTATTCCAGCGTCGCGGTGGCACCGATCATGCGCTTGGCTTCGGCCGTGTCCTGCACGCCCGGCAGTTCGACCACGATGCGGTCTTCGCCTTGGCGCTGGATGATCGGCTCGGCCACGCCCAGTTCGTTGACGCGGTTACGCAGGGTGGTCAGGTTCTGCTCGATGGCGCCGGAGGCGATCTGCAGCATTTCCGCCTGCGGCACCGTGGCGGTGATGCGATCACCACTGACCGAGTAGCTGAAGGTCGGCTGTGCCTTGGCCAGTGCCGCACGTGCCTTGTCGGCATCGGCAGCGTTGGTCAGGGCGATGGCGATATCGCTTTCGCCGCGACGCTCTACCGAACGGTAGGACACGCGGTTGTCACGCAAGGTGGTACGCACGTCTTCGGTGAAAGCTTCGAAACGCTTGTCCACCGCGGCCTTCTGGTCCACCTGCAAAGCGAAGTGCACGCCGCCGACCAGATCCAGACCCAGCACCATTGGCTTGCCGCCCAGATTGGCCAGCCAATCCGGCACGGTCGAGGCCAGGTTCAGAGCGACGGTGTAGTTTTCGCCGGCCGTCTCGCGCAGCACCTCATTGGCGCGCGACTGGGCATCCAGCGAAGCAAGGCGGACGATCAGGTTGTTCTCGCCCTCCTTCTCCACCGACTTGGCGGTGACACCGGCCTCGCCCAGCGCCTTGCTGACGCGCTCTTGCAGCGCATCATCAATCTGCCCACCACGGTTGGCGGTGATCTGAACGGACGGATCCTTCTGGTAGATATTGGGCAGCGCGTACAGCGCGCTGACCGCCAGAACGATCAGAATCAGGAAGTACTTCCAGCGCGGAAATTCAAGCATTGCAGGATCCTGCGCGACGCCGGTGCGGCGTCACGACGTGACGGAAAGGGATCAGCCTCAGGCGGCGTTCTTCAGCGTGCCCTTGGGCAGGACGTTGCCGACCGAGCCCTTCTGCACGCGGATGCGGACGTTGTCGGCCACTTCCACAGTAATGAAGTTGTCGCCGATGTCGGTAACCACGCCAGCGATGCCGCCGGAGGTCAGCACTTCGTCACCCTTGGCGATCTTCTCCAGCATCGCCTTGTGTTCCTTCTGGCGCTTCATCTGCGGGCGGATCATCAGGAAGTACATCACTGCGATCAGCGCGATGGGCAGCAGGAAGGTGCCCATACCCGGAGCGGCCGGAGCGGCCTGGGCGACGGGGAGCAGGATAGCCATGAGAGTCATTTTGTAATCCTTGATGTTGGGCGGCACCCATGCAGGCCGGATGGCCTGCAGCAGTAACCGCGAAACGGGGTCAGCCGTGAAGTATGCCACGCGTCCGGGAGCACGTCCCGGACCGTGTGAAGACCGCTACTCCCCAGACAACGCCGGGACACTCAGGCCCCGGGCTGCATAGAAGGACTCGCGGAAGGCCAGGAAGGTTCCCGCCTCGATGGCCGCACGCATGTCGGCCATCAGCTTTTCGTAATAGAACAGGTTGTGCAGGGTGCCCAGCATCGGCGCCAGCATCTCGTTGCAGCGGTCCAGGTGACGCAGGTAAGAGCGGGTATAGCCGCCAGTACAGGCGTGGCAACCGCAGCCTGGCTCGATCGGGTTCATGTCCCGCTCGTACTTGGCATTGCGGATGCGAACGGTGCCGAACGAGGTGAAATAGTGGCCATTACGGGCATTACGGGTCGGCATGACGCAGTCGAACATGTCCACGCCGCGGGCCACGCCTTCGACCAGGTCCTCCGGCCGGCCCACACCCATCAGGTAACGCGGACGGTCAGCGGGCAGGATCGGATGCATGTGGTCGAGCATGGCATTGCGCTCATGCTCGGGCTCGCCCACCGCCAGGCCACCGATGGCATAGCCATCAAAGCCGATCTGCTGCAGGCCTTCGGCCGAACGGCTGCGCAGTTCGGTATGTACCCCGCCCTGGACGATGCCGAACAGCGCCGCATCGTTGCCCATGGCGTCATGTGCATTGCGGCTGCGCTGTGCCCAGCGCAGGCTGAGCTCCATCGACTTGCGCGCCACCGGCTCGGTGGCCGGGTACGGGGTGCATTCGTCGAAGATCATGACGATGTCCGAATCCAGCACCTTCTGGATCTTCATGCTCTCTTCCGGGCCCAGGAAGACCCGGGCACCGTCAGTCGGCGAGGCGAAGGTGACGCCTTCTTCGGTGATCTTGCGGCGATGCGCCAGCGAAAACACCTGAAAACCACCCGAATCGGTCAGGATCGGGCCATTCCACTGGCAAAAGCCATGCAGGCCGCCGTGGTCGGCAATGACATCCAGGCCCGGGCGCAGGTACAGATGGAAGGTATTGCCGAGGATGATCTCGGCCCCGAGCGCGCGCACCTGCTCTGGCAGCACGCCCTTGACCGAGCCATAGGTGCCGACCGGCATGAACGCCGGGGTCTGCACGGTGCCGCGCGGGAAGGACAGCTGGCCACGGCGGGCGCGGCCATCGGTGTTCTGGAGCTTGAACTGCAATCTGGACATGGAAGCATTGAGGCGTCAGTTGCGCCAATTGTCGCGGATATGGGCCTGCAGGGCGAACTTTGGGCCCGGAACAGTCAGTCGGGGAAGCGAACCGGCGCTGGATCGTGCCATGCCAGGCCGACCTCGGCACCAATCTCCGGCAACTGACCAGGGCCGAAATCCAGCTCCAGCCGCTCGCCACCGGCCAAGCGCACCCAGCCGCTGCTGCCCGGCCCGCGGAACACCAGGCCCTCGACGCGCGCACGCAGTACTGCGGCCGGGTCCAGCAGCAGGCTGTGTGGGCGCACCAGCACCCGCCCGCCGCCAGCAATGCCGAGCTGCGCCGCCTGGATCAGCGCTCCGCGACCGATGAAGCCGGCGACAAACGGATCCTGCGGCGCCTGATACAGCGCTTGGGCGCTGCTCCACTGCAGGAGGCGCCCTTCATGCATGACGCCGATGCGATCAGCCATGGCGAAGGCCTCACTCTGGTCGTGGGTCACCATCAGCACCGTGGTGCCGGCCGCCTTGAGCAGGTCACGCAGTTCGCCAGCCAGCCGCTGACGGGTATCCACGTCCAGGTTCGAGAACGGCTCGTCCAGCAGCAACAGGTCCGGTGCCGCCGCCAGCGCGCGCGCCAACGCTACGCGCTGCTGTTGGCCACCAGACAATTCATGCGGGTAGCGCAGCTCCAGGCCTGGCAAGCCCACGTACTGCAACAAAGCCTGGACCCGGGCCTTCCGCTTGGCACGTTGCAGGCCACGCAGACCAAAGCCGATGTTCGCCGCCACGTCCAGGTGCGGAAACAGCGCGTAATCCTGGAACATCATCCCAACCCTGCGCTGCTCAGCCGGCAGCGCCCGCTGCGGCGCAGCCAGCTGCCGCCCGGCGAGCACGATGCCGCCCTGCTGCAGCGGCTCAAAGCCGGCAATGCTGCGAAGCACCGTGGTCTTACCGCAGCCGGACGCGCCCAGCAGGCATCCGATCTCGCCACGACCGAGCTGCAACGACAAGCCCTCCACCACCGGTTTGAAACCGCCCGCGACGGGATAGCCAATATGCAGGTCTTCCAATAGCAGCTGTGCGTCAACGTGCATCTTCAACTCCATAAGCCGCGCCTGCGCGCGCCAGCAGGATCACCGGCAGCAGGCCACTGACGACAATCAACAAGGCCGCCACCGCGCCTTCTTCATACGTCCCGCGCGCAGCCTCGGCATACAACCATGTCGCGAGTGTTTCGAAATTCATTGGCCGCAGCACAAGGGTGGCCGACAACTCCTTCATCGTATCGACGAATACCAGCAGCGCGGCAGCGGCCAAGGCCGGGCGCAGCAGCGGCAGATGCACCCGTCGCAACATACCGGTTGCACCCTCGCCCAGACTCGCTGCAGCCTGATCCAGCGACAGCGGAATGCGCGCCAAGCCCGCCTCGATCCCGCCCACCGATACCGCAAGAAAGCGCAGCGTATACGCCAGCACCAACACGGTCACCGAACCCATCAACAGCATCTGCGGCTGACCGCCAAGCAGCACCAGCAGTCGGCTAGCCACGGCATCCACCCCGCCCAGCGGCAACAACAAGCCAATCGCCAGCACCGTGCCGGGGATCGCATAGCCCAGCGTGGCAGTGCAACTGCTGGCCATTGCCAGGGCGTTACGCCGCCGCGCCTGCGCCAGCCGCAATGCCCACGCGACCAACAACCCCAGCGCCATCGCCACAACCGTTGCCAACAAGGCAACCCGCAAGGTGTTCCACAGCGCAACCAGCAACTGCGGCGAGAAACCAGCAACCTGCAGGCGCTCAACCGCCTCCCAGAGCAGATAGGCCGCCGGCACCACAAAGCCCAGCAGCACCGGCAGCAGCCCCAACAGCAACGCAAGCAGGCCACGCGCGCCGCGCAGCTGCAGCGGCTGCAACGGGCGTGGCCGCAGTACGCTGGCGTAGCGCTGCCGGCGCCGACCATAGCGCTCCAGCGTCAGCAACAAGGCCACCACCGCGAGCATCGCCAGCGCGATCTGGGCCGCGCCGGCCAGATCGCCACGACTTACCCAGGTGGTGTAGATCGAAACAGTGAGGGTCTGCACGCCGAGGAATTCGGAGGCCCCGATATCGTTGAGGGTTTCCAGCAAGGCCAGTGCCACGCCTACCGCGATTGCAGGTCGCGCCAACGGCAGCGCCACCCGCCAGAACACCTGCAGCGGCGTCGCCCCCAGGCTGCGCGCCGCTTCAAGCAAGCCCGCCGCCTGGGTCATGAACAAGGCGCGGGTCGTCAGGTACACATAGGGATAGAGCACGAAGCCCAGCAGCACGATGCAGCCAAGCAGATGACGGATATCCGGCAGGCGGAACTGGCGGGGACTGTCATAGCCCAGCAGGTCGCGGATAAGGCCCTGCACCGGGCCAAGCGGATGCAGCACGTCCAGATAGGCGAAGGCGGCGATATACGTTGGCACCGCCAAGGGCAGCAGCAATGCCCAGCTCAACAGTTTGCGCCCCGGGAACGCAAACGCCGTCACCAACCACGCACTGCCCGTACCAAGCACTACGACCAATACGCCGACGCCCAGCAACAACAGCCCGGTATTGAACAGCGCGGTCGGCAGCACATTGGCCGATAGATGCGCCCACAACCCGGCACTGCCATCGCTCGCCGCCCACGCCAAGCCCAGCACCGGCGCCAGCATCACCACCGCCACCGATACCGCGCCCAGCAGCCAGGGATTCCATCGCCACGTCATCAAGCACTATCCATCGCGAAACAACGGGCCGGCACCGCAAGCACGGCGCCGGCCCGTAGGAAGCCGCAAGGTTCAGTTATCGAAACCGACCTTGTCCACCAGCTCACTGGCCAGCTTGCGGTTGGCAACCACTTCGGCCAAGGGCAGCGGGTCCACCTTCATCGGCCCGAAGCTGGCTACGACCGGATCAAGCGCAACACCCGGCTTCACCGGGTATTCGTAGTTGGCGCGCGCGTACAGGCTCTGCGAGCTGTCGCTGACCAGGTATTCCAGCAACTTCACCGCGTTGTCATGATTGGGCGCATGACGGGCGACGGCGGCGCCGGAGATATTGACGTGGGTTCCGGTATCGGCAGCACTGGCAAACACCGGCCGCACCACCTGGATGGCATCGCCCCAGCTGCGTTGCTCGGAGCCTTCCTCGGCGTTCTTCATGCGGCCCACGTAATACGCGTTGGCCACACCGATATCGCAGATGCCGGCAAGAATGTCGCGTGCAACATCGCGATCACCGCCGGCAGCCTTGCGAGCGAGGTTCGCCTTGACCCCGCGCAGCCAGGCTTCGGTCTTCTCCGCGCCGTCATGCGCGATCATCGCCGCGAACAGGCTGGTGTTGTAAGGATGCTGGCCGGAACGGATGCATACCCGGCCCTTCCACTTGGGATCGGCCAGATCTTCATAAGTGAAGCCGGTCAGGTCGAGATCCTTGTCGGCATAGACCACGCGGTCGCGCAGGGACAGCGCAAACCACTGCCCTTCCGGCGAGCGCAAGTGCGCAGGGATGGCCGCTTCCAGCACCGGCGACTTCACCGCCTGGGTGTGGCCGGCTTCAACCACGTCGAGCAGGCGACCGGTGTCCACCGTCATCAGCACGTCGGCCGGCGAACGCTCGCCTTCGGCAGCCAGACGCTCGGTCAAGCCGTCCTTGAGCAGCACCGTATTGACCTTGATGCCGGTGTCCGCGGTGAATGCGTCCAACAGCGGCTGCACCAGGGCGGGTTCGCGCGTGGTGTAGAGGTTGACCTCACCAGCAGTGGTGCCTGCTTGCGATGCGGCAGCAGGTGCGGGGGCGTCACCGCTCTTGGCGCAGGCGCCAAGCAGGACGAGGGAACACAAGGCAGCCAGATGGCCGGCGGCACGCTTCGGATGACGCATGATTTACTCCGGAAGTGGTCGTCGGTCCCGGCCACGATGGCCGGACACGGATCAAATGAGAACTTATCTCATCTGATCCGTCCGTGCACTGCGTCAAACAGCCGCACCCTCGCCCGCCGGGAACAGCAGCATCGCATCGCCATAGCTGAAGAAGCGGTACTTCTGCGCGATAGCGTGTGCATAGGCCTCGAAAACACGCTGCTTGCCAGCAAATGCGCTGATCATCATCAGCAAGGTGCTTTCCGGCAGATGGAAGTTGGTGACCATCGCATCGACGCTGCGGATGCGGTAACCCGGAGTGATGAAGATCTGGGTCTCTCCGGCGTAGGGATGCAGTTCGCCTTCGCGCATCGCACTCTCAAGCGCTCGCACGACGGTGGTACCGACACCGATCACCCGGCCACCGGCAGCACGGGTGCGCCGCACCTGCTCGACCAGCTCGGCGCCGACATTGAGCCATTCGCGGTGCATCACGTGCTGCGATAGATCATCCACGCGCACCGGCTGGAAGGTGCCGGCGCCGACATGCAGGGTGATGTGCCCGAACTGCACGCCACGCTCGCGCAGCTGCGCCAGCAGCGCTTCGTCGAAGTGCAGACCGGCGGTCGGCGCAGCCACGGCACCGACCTGCTTGGCGAACACCGTCTGGTAGCGCTCGCGGTCGTCCACACCGGGCTCACGGTGGATGTAGGGCGGCAGCGGCAGGCGGCCTTCGTGCACCAGCCAGGATTCCAACGATTCGGGGATATCAAAGCGCAGCACATAGAACTCGCCGTCGCGGCCAAGCACCTCGGCTTCGCCGCCGGCATCAAGCTGAATGCGGCTGCCGGGCTTGGGCGACTTGCTGGCGCCTATCTGCGCGCGCGCCTGTTGGCCACCGAGCAGACGCTCGATCAGGATCTCGACGCGGCCGCCACTGGCTTTCTGCCCGAACAGGCGCGCCGGGATGACGCGGGTGTCGTTGAACACCAGCAGGTCACCAGGCTGCAGCAATCCGGCCAGATCACGCACCTGACGGTCGTCGAACGGCGCCGGTGCCGGCGGGACCAGCAGCAGACGGCTGGCCGAACGCTCGGCCAAGGGAGCCTGGGCGATCAATTCCTCAGGCAGGTCATAGGTGAAATCGGACTTCTTCAAGGCCGGAACTTCGTGCGGGGAGCCGACTATTGTAGCTCTCAGGGGAGGAAGAGCTGGTTTCTGGGCTTGGGCCTTGGCCTTGGCTTCGCTTCATGCCGTCATTCCCGCGAAGGCGGGAATCGCTCTGGCTCTGGCTTGCTCCTGAATTCGCACTGGCCAGGCCAAATCAACAGCGAACAGCCAAAGCAAGAGCGATTC
>NZ_JASCOR010000144.1 GCF_029959445.1 Stenotrophomonas sp. PS02298
GCTGGCTGGCCTGCTCAACCGCACCGCGCTTGAACTCGGTGCTGAACTTCCTTCGCTTCGACATGAACACTCCTCATGGCCTTGATCGGCCTTCTCGTAAGTGTCCGTGAAAACGGGGGTGAACCCCGCAGGTCGTCCACCGCTTTCACGCCCGGGTCGGTAAACATCGCCGCACGCACCTGTTCCAGGTTGAGCTCGTTCATGGTGCCGAAGACTCCAAAGCAGTGCTGCCGGCGCGGGGAGCGCGGTCGCGATGCAGCCAACGATAAAGCACCGGCAGCACCAACAAGGTCAATGCGGTGGATGAGACGATGCCGCCGATGACGACGGTGGCCAGCGGCCGCTGCACCTCCGAGCCAGCACCGACATTCAAGGCCATGGGCAGGAACCCAAGCGAGGCTACCAGGGCGGTCATCAGCACCGGCCGCAGCCGGCCAAGGGCGCCGTCGCGTACCGCCTCGTCCAGCGGATCACCCTGTTCGCGCAAGCGGCGAATGAACGCGATCATGACCAGGCCGTTGAGTACGGCCACGCCCGACAGTGCGATGAAGCCCACGCCGGCCGAGATCGACAGCGGAATCCCGCGCAGGGCCAGCGCCAGCACACCGCCGGTCAGCGCCAGTGGCACACCACTGAACACGATGGTCGCGTCCTTGGCCGAACCGAAGGCCATGAACAGCAGGGCGAAGATCAACGCCAGCGTCACCGGAACGACCACCCCCAGGCGTTGGGTGGCCGAGATCAGCTGCTCGAAAGTGCCGCCGTAATCGATCCAGTAGCCCTCTGGAAGCGTGACATCTTGGCCGATGCGCGTGCGCAACTCGCCGACGAACCCGCCCAGATCGCGTTCCCGCACGTTGGCGGTGATCACCACGCGCCGCTTACCGTTTTCGCGATTGATCTGATTGGGCCCGCGTTCCACCTGGATCTTCGCCACTTCCCGCAGTGGCACCGTACGAGGCCCTCCATTGGCGCCGGCGGCCAGACGGCTGGACTCGTCGACACTGGTGCTTGCCGGCAGCGGAATCGGCAAATCTGCCAGCACGGCCGGGTCTTGGCGCTGCGATTCGGGCAGGCGCACCACCAGGTCGAAGCGACGGTCCCCTTCAATCAACTGGCCTGCGACACTGCCGCCAATGGCGGTGGCCACCGTTTCCTGCACATCGCCCGGGTTCAGGCCATACCGTGCCAATGCCGCCGGATCCGGCGTGATGGTCAGCAGCGGCAGGCCCGAGACCTGCTCGGCCTTGACGTCTTCGGCGCCGGGGACGCTGCGCATGACCCGCTCGACCCGGCTGGCCAGGCGCGTCAGCTGGTCCAGGTTGTCACCGTAGACCTTGACCGCCACATCCGAACGGACGCCGGAGATCAACTCGTTGGTGCGCATCTGGATGGGCTGGGTGAACTCGTAGTTGCTGCCCGGGATTTCCTTGGCCGCCTCCTCCAGCTCTTCCACCAGCTCGGCCTTGGGCTTGCGCGGATCGGGCCACTGGTCGCGGGGCTTGAGCATCAGGAAGGTGTCGGCCATCGATGGCGGCATTGGGTCGGTGGCCACCTCGGCGGTGCCGATCTTGGAGAAGATGTTGGCTACCTCCGGGAACTGGGCCAAGCGCTTCTCCAGCGTTTCCTGCATGGCGACCGACTGCTCCAGGCTGGTGCCGGGAATACGCATGGGCTGCAAGGTGATGTCGCCTTCATCCAGGCTCGGCACGAACTCCGAGCCCAGGCGGGTGGCCAGCACGCCACAGCCCACCACCAGCACGGCCGCGCCGGCCAGCACCACCACGCGCCGACGCAGCGCCCAATCCAGCAGCGGCCTATAGCGGGCCCGCGACCAGCGCATCAGGCGGTTGTCGTGCTCAGCCACGCGGCCGCGCAGGAAGGTGGCGATCGCTGCCGGCACAAAGGTCAGCGACAACACCATGGCACCGGTAAGGGCCAGCACCACCGTGATCGCCATCGGGTGGAACATTTTTCCTTCCACCCCGGACAGCGCGAAGATCGGCAGGTAGACCGCCGCGATGATGCCCAGGCCAAACAGGCTGGGACGGATCACCTCGGCGGTGGCCGAGGCGGTCAGGTCATAGCGCTCTTCATCGTTGAGCTGGCGGCCCAGCGCGTGCTGCGCCTCCCCGAACCGGCGCAGACAGTTCTCGATGATGATCACCGCCCCGTCCACGATCAGGCCGAAGTCCAGCGCACCCAGACTCATCAGGTTGCCCGATACGCCGCCACGGACCATGCCGATGATGGTGAACAGCATCGCCAGCGGAATCACTGCGGCGGTGATCAGCGAAGCGCGCACATTGCCCAGCAGCAGGAACAGCACCACCACCACCAGCAGCGCGCCCTCGATCAGGTTCTTGGACACCGTGCTGATCGTGCGGTCCACCAGCGCGGTGCGGTCATACACGGCCTTTGCATGCACGCCCGGGGGCAAGCTGGCGTTGGCGGCGTCCAGCTTGGCCGCAGCCGCTTGGGAGACCTCCCGGCTGTTGGCGCCGAACAGCATGAAGGCGGTGCCGACCACGACCTCATGGCCGTTCTGGGTGGCCGCGCCCGTGCGCAGCTCCTTGCCTTCCCCGACGCTGGCCACATCGCGCACCCGAATGGGCACGCCATCGCGCCGGTCCAGCACGATGTTGCCGATCGCCTCCAGATTGGCCAGCTGGCCGGGCACGCGCACCAGGAACTGCTGGCCGTTGCGCTCGATGTAGCCGGCGCCGATGTTCTGGTTATTGCGCATGACCGCGGCGACCACGTCGTTCAACGTGAAGCCCAGCGCCACCAACTGGGCCGGGTCGGGGGTGATGTGGATCTGCCGCTCAAAGCCGCCGATGGTGTTGACCTCGGTGACGCCGGGCGTGGTGCGCAGCTGCGGCCGGATCACCCAGTCCTGCAGGGTGCGCAGATCCGTGGCCGTGTACGGGGTGCCGTCGGGCTTGCGAGCGTTGGGCTCGGCCTCCACGGTGTACATGAAGATCTCGCCCAACCCGGTGGAGATCGGCCCCATTTCCGGGTCCAACCCGTCGGGCAGCTGGGAGGCGATCTGCTGCAGGCGCTCGGCGACCTGCTGGCGGGCAAAGTACAGGTCGGTGCCGTCCTTGAACACGACGGTGACCTGCGAAAGACCGTAGCGCGACAGCGAGCGGCTGTAGTCCAGCTTGGGCAAGCCGGCCATAGCCGTTTCGATGGCAAAGGTGACCCGTTGCTCGGCCTCCACCGGCGAGTAACCCGGGGCCTGGGTGTTGATCTGGACCTGGACGTTGGTGATGTCCGGCGTGGCGTCGATGGAAAGGTGACGGTAGCTCCACACGCCCAGCGCAACCAGCGCAGCGGTGAGCACCAGCGTGAGCCAGCGATGGCGGATGGACAGCCCAATGAGGCGTTCGAGCATGGCGGGCCTCATTCCTCTTCCACGGTGGACTTTTCGATGTCGGCCTTGATCAGGAAGCTCTGGGCCACCACCACCTGTTCACCGGCTTTGAGGCCGTCCAGCACTTCGGCACGTTCGGCGTCGCGGCGCCCCAGCTTGACTGGCCGGGTGTGGTAGGTGTCGCCCTGCTGCACGTAAACCACGTCCTGGTCTTCTGCGGTCTGCAGCGCGGTGATCGGTACCACCAGCGCCGCCGATTGGCGATCCACGGTGACCCGCGCTTTGACCGCCGAACCCGGCCGCCACAGGCCATCGGTGTTGGCCACGGTGGCGCGCGCGATGGTGCTTTGGCTGGCGGTGGCAGTGCCGGGCAGGACGCGCTCCAAGGTGGTTTGCGCCGTGACGCCATCGCTCAAGCGGGTGACGGTCACCGGTACGCCGGCACCGATGTGTTGGACGTCAGCGCCGAAGATGTGCAGGTCCACCCACAACGTGGACAGATCGGCGACCTCGAACAGCGGCGCGCCCTCAGCGGCTGCCATGCCCACAGCGGCCGTACGCGCCATCACCACGCCACTGATCGGCGCGGTGACGGTGTAGGTAGTCAGGCTCAGGTTGCTCTCCACGGTGGCCAGTGCCTGGCCGGCACGCACCTGATCACCCACGCCCGCTCGCACGGAGCGGACCGGTCCGGGGAAGCGTGCAGTGACCTGCGCGATGCGCCCATCGATCAGGGTCAGCAGGCCTTGCACCTCATGCTCGTCAGCAATCTCACCTGGACCCGCCGGCGCGACCTGGATACCCGCCGCCTGCGCAGCTTTGGCCGCGATCTTGGTTTCCAACGGCGCTTCCTCGTGCTCACCGTGTTCTTCGCCCTCAGCGGCGGCGCCGCCCTCGGAGGCTTCGTTGGGGGCGGAC
The DNA here is from genome assembly GCF_029959445.1 of Stenotrophomonas sp. PS02298. Lineage (GTDB taxonomy): Bacteria > Pseudomonadota > Gammaproteobacteria > Xanthomonadales > Xanthomonadaceae > Stenotrophomonas. Next base: position 4,295 of record NZ_JASCOR010000144.1, read on the forward strand.
GCATTGCAGGCCGTCAGCATCAGGGCCATGCCCAGTGCGGTCCAGGAAAAGCGATTCATGGGGTCTCTCCGGTGGAAGCGGCCGCCGGCGGCGTGACAAGCGCCTGGCCGGTCAGTCGTTGAATTTCGATCAGGGCGCGCTGCGCATCCAAGGCGACGTCAAGCTGCTGCTGGGCCATGGCCGTGCGTTCGGATTGCAACTGTGCCCATTCCAGATAGCTGATCGCGCCGGCGCGATAGGCGCGCTCGGCAGCCTGCTCGGCCCGGGCCAGCTTCGGCAGTACGTCGCCTCGCAGCCGCGCCACCTCGGCCTGCGCCACGGTGTAGCGGCCATGGGCCTCGACCAGCGTGGAGTACAGCGACAGGCCCTTGGCCTCACGCTCGATCATCAGGACCTCCAGCTCGGCTTCGCCGGCGCGAATCTCCGGCTGTGCACGGCTGCGGCTGCCCAGCGGCATGGACAGGCTGGCCACCAGCGCGGTGTCGTCGGACTCCTGCAGGCGGCGCACACCGAGCTGCCAGGACAGGTCCGGCGAGGCCGCCGAACGCGCCAGCTGCAGTCGTGCCTGCGCGATCCGACGGGCGTCGGCAAACTGCGCCAGTTCCGGAGTCCGCTCCAGCTCCTCGGCCAGCGTCTGCATGGACGCGATCGCCGGCAAGACCATGGGATCGGCCGCGGCCACCTCGAAGCTGGGAGCACGTTCACCCCACAGGGCAGCAAGGTGCTGCCGGGCGGCAATGCGCTGCTGCTCGGCCCGATCACGGGTCAGCTCGGCCCGCGCCAGCGCCGCCTGCGCGGTGAGCACCACCGATTCGGGCGACGCGCCAGCCTGCAGGCGCTGCCGGGCGGCCGCAACGGTCCGCTGGCGCTGGCCGACATCCATGTCCGCCAAGCTGCGCTGCCGGTCGGCACCGACAACGGCCAAATAGCGCTGCGCCGTCTCCGCGAGCAAGTCCAGCCGCCCGGTCTCGCGCTGCACGGCCAGCGCATCAATCCGGCTTTGGGCCAGGGTACGGCGCGCGTCGAGCTTGCCGCCGCGCTCCAGGACCGAGCTCAGGCTCAAGGTCAGCTCGGCGCTGTCCAGACCACGGGCCGCGCCGGTGCCTAAGGCATTTTCGACCTCGGCACCGACCGTCCACGGTGGGCGTTGAACGGCCTTATCGCGCTCGGCAGCGAGCACGGTGGCCCGCGCATCGACCAGGCGCAGCTCCGGGTGGGTTTGGGCCACACGCGCGAACGCGTCGTCCAAGGTCATCAACTCGGCGGCCGCCGCCGGCGTCGTCACCGCGCCGCCCAACAGCAGCCATGCGGCTATAGCCGCCAATCGCACATGCATGGAAGTACTCCGAAGGTTCTCGATAGCGACAGGGCGCCGGCGCATGCCGGCCGACCTCACCCTGCGATCGGCGGTCGGAATGGCGCGATCAGGTGCGCGGGCGGATACCGGGGCGTATCGGCGTCCAGCTCGTGCAAGTACCGACCGATGTCCGCCACGGCCAGCAGGATCTCAGGGGCTGGCACGGCTTGGCCGCAACACAGCACCAGCTGCTGAAGCCGGTGCAGGGCGACGTCTACACCACGCTCGGCAGCTGGCTGCGACACTGCCGGGCCGCGGTCGGCAGTGGCCGGATGGGTTTGAACATGTAGCTCGCCGACCATTGCCAGCACCGGCTGCGCCACCAGACCCACGGCCAAGTGCGCCAGCAGGAGCCAGCGCAGGCCAGAACCCAGCCGGACAAGCCTGGTCATGCAGCCGTCTTGCGCGCGTCGGCACGTGCCCGGCGGGCATCACCCAAAATCTCGAAGGCTTCCTTGATCACATACAGACCGATCAGGGCGCCGATCACGAAATCCGGGTACGGGCTAGCCAACCACCACACCAACAGGCCGGCCAGGATCACCCCAACATTGGCCACCACATCGGCGCGGGTGAACAACCAGGTCGCCCGCAGATGCACTTCGCCGGATTTCAGCGGCGCCAGCATGCGCAGCACGGTCATATTGACCACCAGCGACAGCAGCGCCGTGCCAATCATCCAGCCGCTGACCTGCTCGGCACCGAACATTACGCGGCGGCCGACCTCGACCAACACGCCCACACCCAGCACAAGCAGCACGCTGCCGCTGACCCACGCGGCATTGGCCTTGAAGCGGGCCGTGCGCCCGATGGCGACCAGGCCGATGGCATAAGCGGTGGCGTCGGACAGCATGTCCAGGGCGTCGGCCAGCAGACCGGTGGAATGGGCAACCCAGCCGGCGATGCCGCCGATCACGGCCATCGCCGCGTTCAACGCTAGGGCGATCCAGAGGACGCGCCGCTCCTGCGCATTCTTGGCCTCGTGGTGGCAGCCGCAATCACTCATCGGAACATCTCCATTCGCAGGGAAGCCGGGCCCGGGCGGGCCGCTGGCATGACACAGCGGGTGAGGGTAAAGTCCGTAGCTACTACGGAGTCAAGCGTACTACGAATGAAAATCAGTGAAGCTGCCGACGCCAGCGGGTGCCATCTGGAGACCATCCGCTATTACGAGCGGATCGGCTTGCTGCCGCGCCCGGGGCGCTCGGGCAATGGCTACCGGGTCTATGGCCCGGCCGACATCGAGCGGCTGCGCTTCATTGCGCGTGGCCGGGATCTGGGCTTCAGCCTGGAAGAGGTCCGCAGCTTGCTCCAGTTGGCCGGCGATGAGGAGCTTTCGTGCGGGGACGTGGATCGGCTGGCCCGCAGCCATCTGGCCGACGTGCGGGCGCGCATGGCCGATCTGCAGCGCATGGCCAGCGAGCTGGAACGGGTGATTGCCAGTTGCCATGGTGGTCAGCGGGCGGAGTGCACGATCCTGTCGACTCTGCGCCAGCCGACTTCGGTGGAGGCCACGCGCCAGTGACCGAACTGGACCGCTACCTCGATGCGGCCACGCGCCAGAACACGGTGCGCAGCTATGCGTCGGCGCTTCGACACTTTGAAGTCGAGTGGCAAGGCCACCTCCCAGCGACACCTGACAGCGTGGCCCGGTACCTGGCCGCTTATGCGCAGACCTTGGCGACCAGCACCCTCCGCCAACGCCTGGCGGCCATCGCCTCCTGGCACCGCGACCACGGCTTTGTTGACCCGACTCGGTCACCGCTGGTGCGCAAGGTGCTCAAAGGGATCCAGACTCTGCACCCGGGCCAGGTCAAGCAGGCCGCTCCACTCCAGATTCGGCGGCTGGTCGAGCTCGACGACTGGCTGGCCGCTGCGATCGCGGCGGCACAGGTGCGGGGCGACGGAGCGGCAGCGCTTCGCCACCAACGGGACCGGGCGCTGGTGCTGCTCGGGTTCTGGCGTGGCTTTCGCGGCGACGAACTGCTGCGTCTGGACGTGGCCCATCTCACGCTGGTGCCGGGACAGGGGATGACCTGTTTCCTGCCGCGCAGCAAGGGCGATCGCCAGGCCGCCGGCGTTACCTACAAGGTGCCGGCGTTGTCGCGGTTGTGCCCGGTGGAGGCGACCCAAGTGTGGCTGCAGGCGGCCGACCTGCAAGAAGGGCCGGTATTTCGGGCGGTCAGCCAATGGGGCCAGGTGAGCACCGAAGGCCTGCATCCCAACAGCTTGGTGCGCCTGCTGCGCGAGTTGCTGACCAGTGCCGGCTTTGCCGATGCGGGGCTCCACAGCAGCCATTCGTTGCGCCGCGGCTTTGCCAGCTGGGCCAACGACCAAGGCTGGGACATGAAGGCCTTGATGGAGTACGTGGGCTGGCGCGATATGCAGTCGGCCATGCGTTACCTGGACGGGCGTGACCCGTTTGCCCGGGACCGCATTGAAGCAAGCCTGCCCAGTCCAACCGCGCCGGTACCGGCGACGGCACTGCCGGCGCCTGAGGGCAAATCGGCCCTGCAGCTGCGCCTGCGCATGGTGCTGACCCCGTTTGCCCGCGCGGGCCGCGGCGCGGCCAAGGCCCGGGGCCGGATTGAAGAGATCTGCTTGGCTCCGTTCCAGGCTGTGCGCCTGAACACCGCCAGCAGCGAGTACCAGTTGACTGTTCCCACCGATCCCGACCGGGATCTGGATGAAATCCTGGCCACGTTGCTCGATGACATGCACCGCATGGCCGATACGCACCAGTGTTTCCTGGAAGCGTCTCTCAATACAGACGATGGCCGGCACTGGGATTGATCCCCTCATAACCTTCGGATCCAATGGCTACCCTTCACGAGACCGCCTACCCGCGACTGAAGCCTGATCCCACCGCCAAGGAACTGGAGGAGATCTACACTCCGACCGCCGCTGAGATTGCATTCGCCAAGCAGCTGACCACCCAGCCGGGACCGCAGCTGGCGGTACTGATTCATCTCAAGCTCTTCCAGCGCCTGGGTTACTTCACGGTGTTGGCCGAAGTGCCCGAGCGGATCCGGAAGCACATCGCCAAGGCCGCCCGACTCGGGCGCGTATTGGACACCGACCAGCTCGAACGCTACGACGCCTCCGGCAGCCAGCGCCGGCATATGCCGCAGCTTCGGAAGTTCATTGGGGTACGTCCCTTGGACAAATCAGGCTTGGCCTGGCTGGACACGGTGGCCACCGGAGCAGCCCAGACCAAGCACACCATCCCGGACATCGTGAACGTCCTGCTCGAAGAGCTGGTGCACCACCGCTACGAACTGCCAGGCTTCCGCACCCTGGAGCTGGCCGCCATTGGCGCGCGTGAGAGGGTCAATCTGGGGTACTACCGCAGCATCAGTCACGCGCTGACGCCCGCAACGCGCACGCTCATTGACGAATTGCTGCGCGCACCGGAAGGCTCCAGATTTACTGGCTGGCACTCACTCAAGCGCGAGCCTGGCCGGCCGACCAACAAGGAAGTTCGTTTTTATCTGCAGCACATCCGCATGCTGCAGCAGCTGGCCGACCAGCTGCCTCCCATCGATGTGCCGGTGCCCAAGCTCAAGCAATTCCGTGCAATGGCTCGGGCCTATGACGCCAGCGAGCTGGCCGAATTGGCTCCGGACAAGCGCTATGCGCTGGCCACCATCTTCATTCGCGCCCAGCATGCCAAGACGCTGGATGATGCAGCCGAGTTGTTCATCAAGCAGGTGCGCGGGCTGGAGAACACGGCCCAGCAGAAGCTGCTGGCCTACCAGCTCGAACATGCCAAGCGGGCCGACTTCCTCATCGGCCAGCTCAAGGAAATCCTGCAGGCCTATCAGCTCGACGGCAGCGATAGTCAGCGCGTGGATGCCATCGACAACAGCCTGGAAGCGGAAGTATCGACCTTGCTGGCCGAATGCGAAGAACATATGGCCTATGCAGGGAAAAACTACCTGCCTTTCATGCTGCAGCCCTACGGCGCGGTCAGGCCGCTGCTGTTCAATGGGCTGGAGCTGATGAATCTACGGGCAACCAGCCACGACGCCGGCATGGAGCCGTTGATCGCGGCCGTGCTGTCACTGCGCAACCAACGGCGTGAGTTGATCGAGGTTGCTTCCCTCGGCCTGGACCCGGAGAAGGATTTTGACTGGATGTCCAAGCTCTGGCGTCAGCACGTGTTTGGCAAGCGGGCCAGCGCGGCAGGCGCCGGCTGGATGCACCGTAAGTACTTCGAGCTGGCCGTGCTGGTGCAGGTCAAAGACGAGCTGAAGTCCGGAGATCTCTTCATTCCCAGCAGCGAACGGTTTGATGACTACCGCGAGCAGCTGGTCGATGAAGCCACCTTGGCCCAGGAGCTGGAAGCCTATGGTCAGGTGTCAGGCCTGCCCACCGACGCCGAGTCGTTCGTGGCAGGGTTACGCGCACAATTGACCTCCCTGGCCGACGAGGTCGACGCGCGTTTCCCGGAGAACGTGCATGCGGACATCCTGGAGGGGCGCCTGGTGCTGCGGAAGGGGCAACGCGCCGAAGTCTCCAGCGCGATTACCACCGTGGATCGCCTCATCGCCGAACGGCTCCCGGAATCCAGCATCGTCGATGTCCTGATCGACGCCAGCCGATGGCTGGATCTGCACCGATTCTTCCGTCCGATCGCCGGCACCGAGAGCCAGGTTGAAGATCTCCCTCGACGGGTGATCACCACGCTGTTTTGCTATGGCTGCAACCTGGGGCCGACGCAGACGGCGCGGTCGATCAAGGGCTTCAGCCGGCGCCAGGTTGCTTGGCTGAACCTGAAATACGTGACCGAGGATGTGCTTGAGAAGGCCATCGTGGAGGTCATCAATACCTACAACAAATTCGACCTGCCGGGCTATTGGGGCAGCGGGAAGAGCGCCTCCGCAGATGGCACCAAATGGAGCGTCTACGAGGACAACCTGTTGTCGGAGTACCACATCCGCTACGGCGGCTACGGCGGCATTGGCTACTACCACGTGTCCGACAAATACGTGGCACTGTTCAGCCACTTCATTCCCTGTGGCGTGCACGAGGGCATCTACATCCTCGACGGCCTGCTGGCCAACACTTCCGACATCCAGCCTGAGATCGTCCATGGCGACACGCAGGCCCAAAGCTACCCGGTCTTCGGTTTGGCCCACATGCTGGGCATCCAGCTGATGCCCAGGATACGAAACATCAAGGATCTGACATTCTTCCGGCCCGAACCTGGCAGAACCTATAAGAACATCCAGGCATTGTTCGGAGACAGCATCGACTGGCAACTGATCGCGACCCATCTCCACGACATGCTGCGGGTCGTGATCTCAATCCGTTTGGGGAAGATCACCGCGTCCTCGATCCTGCGCCGGCTGGGCACCTACAGCCGGAAGAACAAGCTGTACTTCGCCTTCCGGGAACTTGGCAAGGCCGTCCGAACGCTGTTCTTGCTGCGCTACATCGATGACAACGAGATTCGGAAAACGATCCATGCTGCGACCAACAAGAGCGAGGAGTACAACGGCTTCGTAAAATGGGTGTTCTTTGGCAGCCAGGGGATCATTGCTGAGAACGTCCAACACGAGCAGCGCAAGATCATCAAGTACAGCCAGCTGGTGGCCAACATGATCATCCTCCACAACGTGGAAGGCATGAGCC
>NZ_JASCOR010000145.1 GCF_029959445.1 Stenotrophomonas sp. PS02298
TGCGGGAACGCGCCCCAGTTTGTGGGAGCGGCGTCAGCCGCGAAGCCAAAGATCAATCAGATTGCAGTTGTACCGGTGATTTCAGCGATGCCAGCTTCGCGGCTGACGCCGCTCCTACAACGCCGAAAATCTACCGGTAAAGCCTCTGCCGAGCATGGCTCGGCACTACCTCAGCGATGCACATGCCCATGATGGCCTTGATGATCCGGCCCGTGCGCATGACCTTCATGATCATGATCATGGTCGTGGTCGTGGTCACCGCCAGCCACCTTCTTGTCGGCACAGTCATCGCCGCAGTGATCCGCCTCAACCTGCACCGTCACATGGTCGATATCAAACCGCTCATGCAGCAGGTCCGCCAGCTGTCGACGCAGCACATCCGGCGCCTGGCCATCCTGCATCACCACGTGCACGGTCAAGGCCGGCGTACTCGATGCCAGCGCCCAAACATGCAGATCATGGATACCGGCGACACCGGCATGCCCACGTAGCGCAGCCTCGATATCGGCCAGCACCACGCCCTTGGGCACACCTTCCAGCAAGACGTTGATCGCATCGCGCAGCAGCACCCAGGTGCGCGGCAGCACCCACAGGCCGATCAACACGGCCAAGATCGGATCCACCAGGGTCCAACCGGTGAAGTGGATGATCAGGCCGCCGGCAATAACAGCCACCGAACCGAGCATGTCACTCCAAACTTCCAGGTAAGCACCCTTGACGTTCAAGCTCTCGCCGCTACCAGCACTGAGCAGGCGCATTGCGATCAGGTTCACCACCAGTCCAAACGCAGCCACCCACATCATGCCGGTGGAGGCGATGTCCTGCGGCTGCTGGAAGCGCTGCACGGCCTCGAACAGGATGTAGATACCCACGCCGAACAACAGCAGGCCATTGGCTACCGCACCAAGCGCTTCCAACCGCGCATAGCCGTAGGTGCGCTTGGCATCAGGCGGACGCCGGCTCAGGCGAACAGCGGTCAACGCGATCATCAGGCCGATCGCATCGGTTGCCATGTGCGCGGCATCGGACAACAGCGCCAGGCTGTTGGTCCAGAACGCACCAATGACTTCCACCACCAGATAGGCGGTGGTCAGACCCAGCGCCCACCACAGTGGTTTCTCGTGGCGGATTTCGCTGGGCAGATGGTTGTGGTCGTGACTCATGGCTGGCTCCTCATAGCGGGGCCAGCTTAGTCAGCCAGTGGCGGCGGAGACTATTACATCGCCGCCGCCCGGTTCAGTGATCAGCGCGGGCCGAGCACCGTCTGCATGTCATCGCCCTGCGGCATTCCCGAACGCATCTGCACCGTGCCGTCGGCATCCTTGAACAGGATGCCCGGCGTGCCCTGGAAGCCCAGATCGAGCATCAAGGCCTCGTTGGCACGCAGTTTGGCCTGCACCGCCGCCGGCACCGTCGCCAGCGGCTTGATGCCGCCCTTTGCGAAATCACGTTCGTTCTGGATCAGCGCCTGCTCCGGCGAGGCAGCACCCAGAATCGCAGCGGCCTTGTTGGCACTGTCCTCGCGGATCACGCCGACCAGGATCTGCCGGATCTGCACCTTGCCTGCGGCCACCCACGGCTGCGCCGCTTCCCAGAAACGGTTGCAGTACGGGCAGTTCGGATCGCTGAAGGAATAGATGACACGCGGCGCATCGGCCTTGCCATCGCGCACCCAATGGCTGGCTTCCACCTTGGCCCAGGCCTGCTGGCCCATCGGCCCGGATACCAGCTCCTTGAGCTTGGCGGCGCTGACATCCTCACCCTTGGCGTTGACCAGGGTACCAACCACCGCGTACTCACCATCCTTGGACACGTACACGCCCAGCGGTCGCTGGCCGGCGACGCCGGCATAGCCGGTCAGGCCAACCGGCGTTTCGAACGTCCCCATGAACTCCACGCCCTGCGAACGCAGGGTCTTCACTACCGCCGGCTCATTGGCCGCAGCCGGCTTTGCCGCAGTAGCCGCCGGGGCACTGGCAGTCTGTGCGCAGGCCAGCGGCGTCAGCGTCATGGCGGACAACAACAGCAACATCGAACGGGAACGCATCATCGTGTGTCTCTTTCAGGAAAGGGGTTATTGCGTTTCGCGCAGGCGCGCTTCCAGCGTGGCGCGCGACAGCTCGCCCATGTGCACATTGCGCAGCCGCCCATCGGCGCCGAAGAACAACGTTGTCGGTAATGCGCGCGCACCGGTCTGCTGCATCACCTGTGATTCGGCATCCAGCAGCACATTGCTCAACTGCATGTTCTCGGTGCGCAGATAGCCGGCGACTTCATCGCGGGTTTCGCCCTGATTGGCGAAGACGAACTGCACCTGCGGGTGCGCCTGCTGCGCCTGTGCCAGCACCGGCATCTCGCGCCGACACGGCCCACACCACGTCGCCCACAGATTGATCACGGTTGGCTTGCCGGCAAAGGCTGACAAGGGTGCGGGCTTGTCCTGCAGGTCAACCAGCACTGCGTCCGGCAATGGAATGGACGATCGCTGCACTGCGAACAATGCCATCCCGCCAATTGCCCAGAACGCCGCGCCGGCGGCCAGACCCAGTAGCACCGGCTTGCGCAGGATGCGTTGGCGGGTCTTCCACATTGCATAGGCCGCTGCGACCAGCAGGCCTGCCCAAATCGAATAACCACCATCGCCCAGACGAATGATGGACAGCGGCTGCGCGAGATAGTCGCCAGCATGCAGCGCCACATGACCCAGACGTGCGCCCAGCAAGCCCAGCAGAAACGCATCCAGCACCACCGCACCGGCACGGCTGCGCATTCCATCGGCAGCTGGCGCCAATGCACGCGCGAAGAACCAGCCAATCGCCAGCGCCAACAGGGCAACCAGCGCCATCAACGGAAACGGGCCGGCACTGATCATCGCGCCATTCCGATAGTGGTGCCCAACACAAGTGAACTTGAACAAACAGTGAATCCAACCATCAACACAACGTCCTCAAAAACCTGTTGTTGCTGCCGATAATAGTCGGCTGCCTCTTGGCACTTTACCGGTCGTACGCATGAACATCGTCCCCGCACCACCCCCAGACACCGACAGCAGCGCGCTCGCAGATGCCTGGAAACACAGCCTCGATGCCGCCGGTGTCGAGGCGAGCCAGATCCTCGCAAGCCTGGCCGACGCGCATGCCGCTGAACTGGCCGCGCATTTTTACAAGGTCATGATGAACGACGCGCGTGCCTCACGCTCGATGTCACATGACCAGGTCCGGGTGCGACTGCAGCCGGCCATGCAGCGTTGGGTCAGGGACCTGCTGCGGGCAACACCCGACAACGTCGAGCAGCTGATCGCCAACCAACGCGTCATCGGCGATGTGCATGCGCGCGTGGGCATACCGGTAGACCTGGTTACCCGTGGCACCCGCGTGCTGAAGCAACGCCTGTTCCAGCTGATCGGCGAGCAGGCCGGGCATGGCGAGACCGCACATGCCGCCATTGCCAGCCTCACCGCATCGTTCGACATCGCGCTGGAGGGTATGACACTGGCCTATTCCAACGCACGGGAACGTTCCTCACGCACGGATGCCGCCTACCGGCTGTTCTCGCTGGTGCAGAACGTCAGCACCGAGCGCGAGCGCCAGCGTGCATTGCTGCTGGATTGGGAGAACACCCTCCTCTACGCGCTGGCGGCGCAGGGCGACCTGGGCAGTTTCCAGACCCTGGCGCGTTCGGAGTTCGGCCTCTGGTTCAACCACAAAGGCATTCCGAGTTTTGGCGAGAGCTCCGAAACCCGCCAGATCAGCGGTTTGATCCATGACGTCGACCAGCTGCTGCAGCACACCCTGCAGCAGGACAGCGACCCTGCCGCGCGTACCGCGCAGCTGCAGGATGTGCGCTCCAAGGTCAGCCAGATCCGCACCTTGCTCGGCATGTTGTTCGAGCGCATCGGCGAACTGGATGCCGGTTGCGATGCCTTGACCAACCTGCTCAACCGTCGCTTCCTGCCCACCGTGTTGCGCCGCGAAATCGAGCTTGCGGAAAAGTCCGGCGATAGCTTCGCCGTGCTGCTGTTGGACCTGGATCACTTCAAGGCCATCAACGACGAGCACGGCCACGAAGCCGGAGATCGCGCCCTGCAACACGTCGCCGGCATCCTCAGTCAGTTCACCCGTGGCAGCGACTACGTATTCCGCTACGGCGGCGAAGAATTCGTGGTCGTGCTTGTGGCGGTGGAAGAACGCCAGGCCATGGTGATCGCCGAAGGCCTGTGCCGGCGCCTGGTCGATACGCCAGTCACCCTCGCAGATGGCCAGCTCCTGCCCATCAGCGCCAGCATCGGCGTCGCCCTGTATGACGGCCACCCGGACTACGAGCGGGTAATGGCACGTGCCGACGCCGCCATGTACCAGGCCAAGAAACAGGGCCGCAATCGCGTTGTACTGGGCAGCGATGCCTTGCCCACCGCACCGGGCCGTAGCGCGCTGCGCCGCGATTGAGCAGCAGGCAGCACCAACCGATAGCACATGCTGCCGGCGCAGCGAACGCATAGGCTGCAGGCGGGTGCAAACGGTCACCCGCCTCTGGAAGCCTGCAATGCCCATCCTCCGCGTCCTGCTCATCCTGCTGCTGTGCAGTGCCCTGCCCGCCCTGGATGCCAATGCCCGCGAGGTGCCGCAGCCAGCGTCGCATGTGCAGGCCGATGGCCCCTATGTGTTCCGCGACGGCAAGCGACTGCAGGCACAATGGATCTGCGACGACAGGGTGGTCTCGCGAAAGGTGAAAGCAAGGCGCGCTATCACCCGTGCAATTGCACCAGAGTGTGGCTATCCGCACGCACTGCGCATCGCCCCGCTCGCCACGCCAGCTGCTGCAGCACTACCCGCGGTGTCGCGCATCGTTGCCGTCTCCGACATCCATGGCCAGTACGATCTGCTGCGCCGCTTGCTGCGCGCCAACGGCGTGATCGACGGCGACGACAACTGGGCATTGGGTCAGGACACGCTGGTCATCGCCGGCGACGTATTCGACCGTGGCCCGCAGGTCACCGAAGCCTTCTGGTTGCTCTACAGCCTGCAGCAGCAGGCCGCGCAGGCGGGCGGTGCAGTGCACTTCGTGCTCGGCAACCATGAAACGATGGTGCTGTACGACGACCTGCGTTACGTCAATCCCAAGTACCTGCGCAGCGCCCAGCTGCTCGGCCGCAGCTATCCGCAGCTGTATGGTGCCGATTCGGTGATCGGGCAGTGGCTGCGCACGCGCCCGGTGCTGCTGCGCATCGGCGACACCTTGTTCCTGCATGGCGGCATCTCACCCGACGCACTGCAACTCGCACTCGATCCAGCGGCCACCAACGCTGCATACCAGGCCTCGCTGGGCCGCCCCAAGGCGGACGTGAAGGCGGATCCAGCCACCGCACCGCTGTACGACGGCAAGACCAGCCCCATCTGGTACCGCGGCTATTTCAACGGCCAGCTGGATACCACCGGCGTGCAGACCGTGCTTGACCAGCTCGGGCTCAAGCGCATCGTGGTCGGCCACACCTCGATGCCGCACGTGAGCAGCTTCCACGGTGATCGCATCATCGCTATCGACAGCAGCATCAAGGACGGTGAGAACGGCGAATTGCTGTTCATCGAGGATGGCACGCTCAGTCGCGGGCTGCTGGATGGCAGCCGGGTTCCGCTGGAGATCGGGCGCACAGAAACGGAGAACTGAGCCTCCCACAATCAGATTCTCACCATTTATGACAATAGGTTTCATCCCAAATTCACGTAGTCATAACCTGATTTCAACGATGGTAAATAGGCAGGTCTCACGCAGCCTGAGGGGGCAGTCAGCGTGTCGCCACGCAAGCGATAGGTGAATCGCGGCGGGGATGTGTTCCGGCCGTGAGTGACGTTTTCTTCTCCACGGAACAGGCGATGAAACCACTGACGCTGGCCACACTGTTGCCACTTGCGCTGCTGCCCGGCGCAGCAGGCGCGCAGGACTCCGTTTCCGCTTTACGGGCGGAGATCGCGCAGGCGCAGCAGCATCTGCAAACGCTCAACGCGCGGTTGGATGCACTGGAGCAGGGACAGGCAAGTCCCACCCCAAAACCTCCACCACTTCCACCGCCGCAAACCACGACATCCCCCTTGGACGCGGCAGTCCCTGCCACCGCCAAGACGACCGCCGCACAAAGCATACTGCCGGCGCGTGACTCGGTCGCAGACCCTTCCACCGCCGCCTCGCGCCTGGACAACGCACCGTCACCGACCGACCCGGAACTGAAGGGATTCATCGCAATCCCGGGCACCGAGACAATGATCCGGCTCGGCGGCTACGCAAAACTCGACGCCATTGCAGACCGGCGAGCCGCCGGTGACACCGAGCAGTTCATCACTTCGTCGATTCCGGTCGACAGCCCGCACCGCGATGTCTCGCACTTCGGCATGCATGCCAAGCAGACCCGCTTCAGCTTCGAAGCGCGGCGCCCTACCACACACGGCAAGCTGCGTTTCTACCTGGAGAACGATTTCTTCGGCAGCAGCGACAGCTACGAGTTCCGCCTGCGCCACGCCTACGGCCAACTGGGCAACACCTATGCCGGCTACGGCTATTCCACCTTCATGGATGCCGACTCGCTACCGGACACGCTGGACTTTGCCGGCCCCGGCGCGGCCGGCTACCTGCTGGTGGCAGGCATCCACCACAGCTTCGCGCTGGGCAAGGGCAACAGCCTTACCGTGGCGGCTGAAAACCCCGATTCGCAGCTCGCCAACACCGGCGACAACGACAGCAAGACCGAGCACCTGCCCGACATCAGCCTGGTCGCACGCATGGAGCGTGATTGGGGCCACCTGCAGTTGGGCGCGGTGCTGCGCAGCCTTGGCTACGACGGCGATGGCCGCAGCGACCGCACCGTCGGCGGCGGCCTGCAGCTGAGTGGTTCCTATGCGGTAGCCGAACGTGACCTGCTGCTGTTCGGCCTGATTGGCGGCAAGGGCATCAGCCGCTATACCGCCGACCTCACCGGCTCCAATCTCGATGCCGCCCTCGATACCGACGGCCGGCTCAAGGCGCTGCCACTGCGTGGCGGCTTCTTCGGCTACACCCACTACTGGTCGGACCTGTGGCGCTCCAACCTGATCTACGGGCAACTGCAGATCGACAGCGCCGATGCCTTGGCCAGCGATGCATTCCGGCGCAGCCGTTACGCGGCATTGAACCTGCTGTGGAGCCCTGCACCGTCCTGGACCATGGGCATGGAACTGCTCTACGGCCAGCAGCAACTGCAGAACGGCCGCGATGCGGACACCCTGCGCCTGCAGGGCAGCCTGCAATACAACTTCATCAAGTAGCAGGCAGCCGATGACCGCACCTCACGTGCGGCTGGCCACCCAACGATTCACGCAATGTCCTTCCCATCGAATTACCCGGCAACGCCGGTGAGAGGAGATAGTCATGGCAGGTCAGAAGAAAATCGGGGTCGTTGGTGCGACCTTTCTGGTGGCAGGCAACATGATGGGCTCAGGCGTGTTCCTGCTGCCTTCCAGCCTCGCCAAGATCGGCACCGCCTCGATCTGGGGCTGGCTGATCACCACCGCCGGCGCATTGTTGCTGGCCTTCGTGTTCGCCAAGCTCGGCAAGCTGGCACCGAAGGCGGGCGGCCCGTACGCCTATGCGCGTGATTGGTTCGGCCCCTACATGGGCTTCCAGACCAACACCATCTACTGGTTCGCCAACTGGATCGGCAATGTTGCCATCCCGATCGCGGCAGTCGGCTACTTCAGCTATTTCTTCCCGGTCCTGTCCGATCCGGTACCGCGCTGTGTCGCGGTGCTGTTGCTGGTGTGGGCATTGAGTTTCGCCAATGTGATCGGGCCATCCTTCGTCACCCGCGTGCAGACGGTGACCACCAGCTTCGCCTTGGTGCCCATCCTTGGCATCGCCATCTTCGGCTGGTTCTACTTCGACCCGGCCATCTTCAAGGGTGCCTACAACGTTTCCGGCCAATCCAACTTCGGCGCCGTCTCCAGCGCGGCGGCCCTGACCCTATGGGCCTTCATCGGCGTTGAATCCGCATCTGTGACTGCAGGTGTGGTCGAGAACCCGGAGAAGAACGTTGCCCGCGCCACCCTGGCCGGCGTGTTCCTCGCGGCCATCGCCTACATTGCCAGCTCGTCGGTGATCATGGGCATGGTCCCCAACGCCGACCTGCAGGTCTCCGACGCACCGTTCGCGCTGGCCGCAGCAAGCGCGGTTGGCGGTTGGGGCGGCGCGCTGGTCAGCTTGTGCGCCTTCGTTGGCGCAGCCGGTTCGCTCGGTGGCTGGATCCTGTTGACCGCACAGAGTGCCAAGGCCGCCTCGGACGATGGCTTGTTCCCGAGCATTTTCAGCAAGACCAACAAGGACGAGGTACCAGTCAAGGGCGTGCTCATCGTTGCCATCCTGATGACACTGGCGGTACTGGTCACTTCCACCTCGGCAACCGCATCCGCGCAGTTCGACGTGATCACCTCGGCGGCGGTGGTGCTGACCCTGCTGCCCTACATCTATTCCTGCGTGGCCTGCTACTTCGTGGTGGAACGCTCGCATACGCTGGCCCATACCGGCGCCTTCTGGGTGCTGACCAGCATCACCGTCGTCTACTGCCTGTGGGCCATCTACGGCTCGTCCGGCAGCATCGTGCAGTACGCCTTCCTGTTCGTACTGTTCATCACCGTGTTCTATCCGTTCTTCAGCGAAGAGCGCCGCAAGCAGCGCCTGGCCCAATTCACTCCGAATGGCACCGCCCGTGCCAGCACGAACTGATCCCCCGCTCGGTAGATAGGAAAACATCATGTACTTCAAATCACTGGACTACCCTATCGTCATCATCGATGCCGATTACGAATCACCACGTATCGCCGGCATCCTGATCCGCGCCCTGGCCGAGGAACTACGCAAGAGCGAGCAGCGCGTGCTCACGGGCCTGAACCTGGATGATGCCCGCGCCGGCGCACGCACCTACGTGGCTGCATCGGCGGTATTGATCTCCATCGATGGCACCGAGGACGATGACGACCAGTTCCAGCGCCTGCTCGCCTTCCTGCGTGAGCAGAGCCAGCGTCGCACCGACCTGCCGGTGTTCCTGTACGGCGAACGCCGTACCATCGAGAAAGTACCGAGCAAGCTGCTCAAGTTCGTGCACGGCTACATCTTCCTGTTCGAGGACACCAAGAGCTTCATCGCCCGCCAGGTGATGCGCGCCGCCGACGACTACATGGCGAAACTGCTACCGCCGTTCTTCAAGGCATTGATCCACCATTCGGCACAATCCAACTATTCCTGGCATACGCCCGGACATGCTGGCGGCGTAGCTTTCACCAAGTCGCCGGTAGGCCGTGCACTGCACCAGTTCTACGGCGAGAACACCTTGCGCAGCGATCTGTCGATCTCGGTGCCGGAGCTGGGCTCCCTGCTCGACCACACCGGCCCGATCCGTGACGCCGAAGCCGAGGCCGCGCGCAACTTCGGCGCCGACCACACCTTCTTCGTCACCAATGGCACCTCCACTGCCAACAAGATCGTCTGGCATGGCACCGTGGCGCGTGGCGACATCGTGTTCGTCGACCGCAACTGTCACAAGTCGTTGCTGCACTCGCTGATCATGACCGGCGGCATCCCGGTGTACTTCACCCCGAGCCGAAACGCCCACGGCATCATTGGCCCGATCAGCCTGGACCAGTTCTCCGGTGAGGCCCTGCAGAAGATGATCCAGGCCAATCCCCTGGCCAGCAAGGCGGCCAAGCCCGGCGCCAAGCCGCGCATCGCGGTGGTCACCAACTCCACCTACGATGGGCTCTGCTACAACGCCGAGAAGATTGCCGACAATCTCGGCTCAGCTGTGGACTTCCTGCACTTCGATGAGGCTTGGTACGCCTATGCGGCGTTCCATCCCTTCTACGAAAACCACTATGGCATGGCCAAGGGCAAGCCGCGTGAGCAGGATGCGATCATCTTCACCACCCACTCCACGCACAAGCTGCTGGCTGCTTTCTCGCAGGCATCGATGATCCATGTACGCAATGCGGCAACACGCGAACTGGATGCGGAACGCTTCAACGAATCCTTCATGATGCACACCTCCACCAGCCCGCATTACGGCATCATTGCCTCCTGCGACGTGGCGTCGAAGATGATGGAAGGTGACGCGGGCAAATCGCTGGTGCAGGAAATGCACAATGAAGCCGTTGCCTTCCGCCGCGCGATGCTGCATGTCAGTGAGGACCTTGGCCGCGATGACTGGTGGTTCAAGGTCTGGCAGCCCGATGGCGTGGAACGCACCCTGGCCAAGGGCGACAGCAGCAAGCCGATGGTCACTTCGCGCCCGGATTGGTATTTGCGCCCGGATGCGCATTGGCACGGCTTCGACAATCTCGCCGACGACTATGTACTGATCGATCCGATCAAGGTCACCCTGCTGACGCCCGGGCTGTCGATGGACGGCGAGATGGGCAAGCTGGGCATTCCGGCAGCGGTGCTGAGCAAGTTCCTGTGGTCACGCGGCATCACCGTGGAGAAGACCAACCTGTACTCGGTATTGTTCCTGTTCTCGATGGGCATCACCAAGGGCAAATGGAGCACGCTGGTCACCGAGTTGCTCGCGTTCAAGGACCTGTACGACGCCAACGCACCGCTGAGCCAGTCACTGCCCAGCCTGCTGGAAGACAATGCCAGCGCCTACGCTGGCTGGGGCCTGCGCGATCTGTGTGCCGCCCTGCATGAGTTCAACCGCGAGTTCCGCGTGGCAGAGGTAATGCGCGAGATGTACGTCGAGCTGCCGGAGCCGGTGATCACGCCTGCCGAAGCCTATAACCATCTGGTGCGTGGCGAGATCGAACGGGTGGACATCGACCAGCTCAGCGGCCGCGTCGCCGGCACCATGCTGGTGCCCTACCCGCCCGGCATCCCGACCATCATGCCGGGCGAGCGCTTTGGTGCCAGCGATGAGCCGATCATCCAGTCGCTGCGCATCGCCCGCGAACAGAACGCCCGCTTCCCCGGGTTTGAATCGGATGTGCATGGCTTGATCATCGACAACAGCGGGGAGAAGCCGAGTTATCGGGTGGAGGTTTTGAAGATTTGACCGCGGAGAAGAAGCAATACGTGCCTTCCCTTCTCCCGCTTGCGGGAGAAGGTGCCCCGCAGGGGCGGATGAGGGGAGCTCTTGGCTCTTGGCTCTTGGCTCTTAGCTCTTGGCTCTTAGCTCTTGGCTCTTAGCTCTTGGCTCTTGGCTCTTAGCTCTTAGCTCTTAGCTCTTAGCTCTTGGCTC
>NZ_JASCOR010000146.1 GCF_029959445.1 Stenotrophomonas sp. PS02298
GCGGGGGGTTTCGTACCGAAACCCCACTCTGACCCCGGTTTTGCTCTGGCAGGCTGCACCAGGCATGCAATCCCGCCGCCTGCACTTTCAACGAAGGCACCAGCAGATGCGCCGCCAACGCAGTGCGCTCGCGCGCTTCATCCAACACCTGATTCAACAATGCAGTCGCCGAACCATCCAGCAGCAGTTGGCTGACCAGCGCCATCACCAGCGGGTGGCCCATCAGGCAGATCGAACGCAACGCAGTCGCCAGCGCATCGGCATGCTGCTCCGAAGGACAGCGCACGAATGCCGTGCGCAAACCTGGGCTGATCGCCTTCGACAAGGTTGATACGTAGTACACCTGCGCCGGTGCCAACGCCGCAATTGGCGTTGGCTTTTCCACAGCGTGATGCCAATACGGATCGTCCTCGATCGCCAGCAGACCCAACCGCTGCAGCACACGTGCCAACTCAACCCGTCGCTGCCAGGGAATCGTCAGCGCCGTCGGGTTGTTGCAGCTGGGGTTGAGGTATACCACGCGTGCCCCACTCTGCCGCGACGCACGTTCCAGCGCCTCCGGGCACATCCCTTCCGCATCGCCATCGACCGGCAGCAAGCGGCGTCCCAACGATCGTGTCGCCTGCAGCAAGCCCGGATACACCAGGTGATCGCAAAGAATCACCTCGCCTTCCTGGGTCTGGCTGATCAGGATCGAGGCCAGCGCTGACTGCGCGCCTTCGGCAACCACCAATGCCGTATCGGCAATATCGCCCAGCATCGGCTGCAACCAGCTGATCGCCGCATGCCGGTCGGTCGGGCTGCCGCCAGCAAGGTGATACGTCATCAGGTTGGGCGCATTGCTGCGCGCAAGCACGGCAGCGGCGCCACGTCGCAAGGCATCGTTCAAGGCCAATGCATCCGGCACCGGCGGCACATTCATGCTCAGGTCCACCGGTTGGCCGAAGGCGGCTTTCGGCGGTGCGATGAAACTGCCTTGCGGCCCGCGCGCTTCGATCAGGCCGCGTCTGCGTGCTTCATCGAAGGCGCGCGTCACCGTGGTCAGGTCGATGCCGAGCTGCTTGGCCAAGGCGCGCTGCGATGGCAGACGATGGCCGGGCACCAGCTCGCCGGTGTTCATGCTGCGCTCGATGCTGTTGACGATGCGCAGGTAGATCGGGCCGTTGCTGCGCAGCGCGCTGTCCATCCAGTTCATCGCCAAACTCCATTTTTCCCGGAAAAAACTGCGACATCCTGTCGCACCATGTATGGACGATGTAGCCACGTATTGTTTGCATCAGCGGCGGGTGCCTGCTCACAACCATCGGTCGGTTGGAGCGGGTGCCCGCTGTTTTTTTCGCGCGGACACAACGTCCACGCACGCTGGCGCGCATGCAGATTCATCAGCAGCGGATCAAGACTTGCTTTGCCACGGGCAGTAACAGCCCACCGCCAGCAGTCCACGCGGGCGCACCGTCTGGCCATCGACCAGCTTGTCGAGAATCGGCTCGACAAAACTATTGGCCGAGTTGCAGACCATGCCAATGCTGTACGGACCGGCGTAAGCCAGATGCCCTGCCCTGTCCCAGATCGCAACCGCTGGACTGGCCGGGATATGTTCGGCGCCTTCAATCGTCGGCAGTTCCGTCAAACGACCACGCAGATACTCGGGCAGCTCACCTGTCGTGCCCGGGCGGCGCACCGCGTAGAAATCGATGTTGGCGCGGCGATACATGCTGATCAGGTAGCTCAGGTGCGCGCCGGTTTCGCGGTTGCAGACCTTGCAGGTCGGGTCCCAGAAATGCACGACGCGGATGCGCCCGTTGGCGCCAGCCAGTTCCGGCGGCAGCTTGAGTTGGGTGTCGTCGAAGACGATGGCCTGCTCGGCGAACGTGGCCTGCTCGCTGAAGCCGAAGTACTGCCACAGCGCTATCGCAATACCGGCCATCAGCACGCAGCCGGCTGCAATCCACAGCCGCATCCCGCGCCTGCGCGACGATGCGCCGTTGGGCGGGCTCACGAGGCGGCGTCCGCGCCGAACTTGTGCTCGTACTGTTCCAGCATTTCGGCGCAGGAATCGGCCTGGGCGCGGCGGTAGATCTCGGTGCGCTCCGGCGCGCGACTGCGCTGCAGGCACTGCTCGATGGCCGCGCGCTCACTGGCCTGCACATCGGCGGTCTGCGGTCGCGAGCAGACATAGACCAGCGACGCCAGCGCCAGCACCACGAAACCGGCGCAGCCCAGCATCACCAGATGAAACTTCAGCTTGTCCCGACGCACAGCAGCTACCCACATATCCATACAAGATATGCAATGTATCACTTTTGTATGGATATGACCGGAGCGCGGTTAAACGATCGCCTGCGTCCGCGTCTCAGGCGCGGCCGAGATGACCTCGGTGAGCTTGGTCAACGCCGCCGCCAGACTGTGCTGGTCCACCGCCCCGCCCAGGGACAGGCGGATGGCATTGCCGGCCTGCTCCTCGATGCTGAAGGCCTCCGAGCTGGCGATGCCCAGGCCCTGCGCCTGCGCGGCCTGGATCAACCGGTACTGGTCCAGCCGTGGCGGCAACGGCAACCACACATGCAGGCCGGACGGGTGCGCCTGATAGGGCTTGGGCAGGATGCGCGCGGCAATCTGCTGGCGCTGGCGCAGCTCCTGCTGGAAGCGGCGCACCATCTCATCGGCCTGGCCGCTGCGGATCCAGTGCGAGGCCACCGCCACCATCGACTGGGTCGGCATCAGCGCGATCGAGCGCAGGGCGTCCAACAGCGGCTCCATCGGCTCGCCCGGCGGCACCACCAGATAGGCGGTGCGCAGCCCCGGCGCCAGGCACTTGGACAGGGTGGAAACGTAGTAAACCGGGGCATCCGGGTGGCTATCCACCGCCAGCGGCGGCGCCGCGTCGGCGGCCAGCAACCAGTACGGATCGTCCTCGACCACCGCCACGCCATGGCGGCGGGCAATGGCCAGGATGGCCGCGCGACGGGCCTGCGACATGGTCGCGGTGGTCGGGTTCTGGATGGTCGGGATCAGGTAGATCAGGGCCGGCTTGCGCTGCTGGCAGGCCGCTTCCAGTGCGTCCGGCAGCATGCCTTCGGCGTCCATGGCGATGGAGACGATGCCCCGCTGTAATACGCGGGCGGCGGCCAGCAGGCCCGGATAGGTCAGCTGTTCGGCGGCGATCAGGTCACCCGGCTGGGTCTTGGCCAGCACGATGGCGCATAACGCAGCCTGCGCGCCGGGGCAGATCACCACCCGCTCGGCGGAGACGTTGCCCAGAATCGGCGCCAGCCACTGCACGGCGGCGGCACGGTCATCGCGGGAGCCCGCGCCGACGTGGTAACTCATCAACTCGCCCTGCCCCAGCTGCTGGCTGAGCTGCTGGAAGCCGCGCTCCATGCTCTGCGCGAACGGGCTGCTGCCCAGCAACGGCGGGATGTTCATGCTCAGGTCCACCGAGGTGGCGCTGTTGCCGGCCGACATGGCGATGAAGGTGCCGCCAGCGCCCTGCGCGTCGAGCAGGTCGGACTGGCGCAGCTCGGCGTAGGCGCGGGTGACCGTGGTCAGGTCCACGCCCATCAGCTGGGCCAGGTCACGCTGCGGCGGCAGGCGGTCGCCGGGTTGCAGCACGCCATCGTCCACGGCGTCGCGCACCTGCTGGGCAATCTGCAGGTAGAGCGGACCGCTGCCCTCGGCGAAGGGACGGACCCAGGTCCGGTTGGGCTTTTTCAGGCGTCGGCCTGCGGCTGGCTGCTGCATCGGGTGAACCTTCCCTGCTTTGTACGTGCACCAACCCATACAATAATGTATCTTGTATGGACTTGACTGGATCGGCAATCCTTTTGTAGGCACCGCCGTACGGACAGTGTAGCCGCTCCCGGCCCATGCGCCGGGCATCGGCGGTCCCCGCTCAAGAGCTCCTTCAACAGGGTCGACCTTCAATGAATATCTGCTGGAAACGCATCCGCCCAGCGCTGGCCGCTTTGGCATGCGTGGGCCTGTCTGGCTGCAACTGGGTACTACTGGACTCCAAGGGCGACGTGGGCATTGCCCAGCGCGACCTGATCCTGATCTGCATCGCCTTGATGCTGATCGTGGTGATACCGGCCATCGTGCTGACCTTCGTCTTTGCCTGGCGCTACCGCTCCGGCAATACCAAGGCCAGGTACATGCCCGATTGGGCGCACTCCACCAAGGTGGAAATCGTGGTCTGGGGCGTGCCCCTGATCATCGTCGCCGTGCTCGCCGTCATCGTGTGGAAATCCACCCACGAGCTTGACCCTTACAAGCCGCTGGATATTCCCGGCGAGCCGCTGCATGTGGAAGTGATCGCCACCGACTGGAAGTGGGTGTTCGTCTACCCGGACCTTGGCATCGCCACGGTCAACCAGCTCAACTTCCCGGCCGGGCAGCAGCTGGCCTTCGACATCACCTCCAACTCGACGATGAATACCTTCTTCATCCCGCAGCTGGGTGGGCAGATCTATGCGATGGCCGGCATGCGCACGCAGCTGCACCTGGTGGCCAACGAGCAGGGCAAGTTCGACGGCATGTCGGGCAATTACAGCGGTCACGGCTTCTCCAACATGAAGTTCGTCGCCACCGCGATGAGCCAGCCACAGTTCGATGACTGGGTTGCGCAGGTGCGGCAGTCGCCGGATCAACTGAGCTTCGACGAATTCAAGCGCCTGGCCGCGCCGACGCGTAAAGAACCGGTGCGCCACTTCGCCAGCGTCGAGCCGCTGCTGTTCAAGAAGGTCATCGACCAGTTCATCGGCGTGGGTGAGAACACCGCGACCACGTCCGGCCACAACGCAGCTTCCAAGGCCCCCCAGGAGTAATGAGCATGTTCGGTAAGTTGACGTGGGACGCCGTGCCGTTGCACGACCCGATCGTCGTGGTGACATTGGCGGGCATGGTGCTTGGCGGCATCGCATTGCTTGCCGCCGTCACCTATTTCAAGTTGTGGGGCGTGCTGTGGCGCGACTGGTTCACCACGGTGGACCACAAGAAGATCGGCATCATGTACATCGTGGTGGCGCTGGTGATGTTGGTGCGTGGCTTTGCCGATGCACTGATGATGCGCGCGCAACTGGCCGCGGCCGGTCCCGGCAGCGATGGCTTCCTGCCACCGGAGCACTACGACCAGATCTTCACCGCGCATGGCGTGATCATGATCTTCTTCGTGGCCACACCGTTCGTGGTGGGCCTGATGAACATCGTGGTGCCGCTGCAGATCGGCGCGCGAGACATGGCCTTCCCCTTCCTCAATGCTTTCAGCTTCTGGATCTTCGTGGTCGGCGCTGCGCTGATGATGATCTCGCTGGGCCTTGGCGAATTCGCGATGACCGGTTGGGTGGCGTACCCGCCGTTGTCCGGCATCGAGTTCAGTCCAGGGGTAGGTGTTGATTACTACATCTGGGCGTTGCAGGCCTCCGGTGTCGGCACCTTGCTGACCGGCGTCAACCTGTTCATCACCATCCTGCGCATGCGTGCGCCGGGTATGACCTTGATGAAGATGCCGGTGTTCACCTGGACCGTGCTGGTCACCAGCGTGATCATCATTGCCGCGTTCCCGATCCTGACCGTCGCCCTCGGCGCGCTCACCCTGGACCGCTACCTGGACTTCAACTTCTACACCAATGACCTGGGTGGCAACCCGATGATGTACGTCAACCTGGTGTGGGCCTGGGGCCACCCGGAGGTGTACATCCTGGTATTGCCGGCGTTCGGTATTTTCTCCGAGATCACCGCCACGTTCTCGCGCAAGAAGCTGTTCGGCTACAAGTCGATGGTGGGTGCAACGCTGGCGATCGGCATCCTGTCGTTCGTGGTGTGGCTGCACCACTTCTTCACCATGGGTTCCGGTGCCAGCGTCAATGCCTTCTTCGGCATCATGACGATGATCATCGCGATCCCGACCGGCGTGAAAATCTTCACCTGGTTGTTCACCATGTACGGTGGCCGCGTCGAGTTCAGCGTGCCGATGCTGTGGACCATCGCTTTCCTGGTCACCTTCACCATCGGCGGCATGACCGGCGTGCTGCTGGCCATCCCGGGCGCGGACTTCCTGCTGCACAACAGCCTGTTCCTGGTGGCCCACTTCCACAACACCATCATCGGTGGCGCGCTGTTCGGCTACCTGGCCGGCTTCGTCTACTGGTTCCCGAAGGTGTTCGGCTTCACCCTCAACGAACGCCTGGGCAAGTGGTCGTTCGCCTGCTGGATCATCGGTTTCTACCTGGCCTTCATGCCGCTGTACATGCTCGGCTTCATGGGCATGACCCGGCGCATGAACCAGTACGACAACCCGGCGTGGACGCCCTACCTGATTGCTGCCTTCGTCGGCGCGCTGTTCGTGCTCGCAGGCATCGTGCTGATGCTGGTGCAGATCTACGTCAGCATCCGCGACCGCAAGCAGAACCAGGACATCACCGGCGACCCGTGGAATGCGCGCACGCTGGAATGGCAGACGCCCTCGCCGCCGCCGTTCTACAACTTCGCCGTGGTGCCCAAGGCCGACACCCTGGACGCCTTCCACGAAGCCAAGAAGGAAGGCCTGCCCAAGCCACCCAAGCACTACGCGCCGATCCACATGCCGCGTAACACCGGCGTGCCGCTGATCCTCAACATCTGGATCCTGGCACTGTGCTTCGCCTTGATCTGGCACATCTGGTGGCTGGCCGGTGCGAGCTTCGTGGCGATGATCGTCACCTTGATCGTGCGCTCCTACGACGAGGACGTGGATTACTACGTCAGCGCCGAAGAAGTGACCGCCATCGAGAACCAACACCAGAACAAGCTCAAGCAGCACAGGGTGATTGCATGAACATCATGTCCAACGTCGCCGTAGACAACGCACAGGCGGCCGAGCACAGCCATGACGACCATGGCCACGACCAGGGCGGCATGAAGGTCTTCGGCATGTGGGTCTACCTCATGTCCGACCTGGTGCTGTTCGGCTCGCTGTTCGCCTCCTACGCGGTGCTCAGCAACGCGTATGCAGGCGGCCCGACCGGTGCCGAACTGTTCTCGCTGCCGTTCGTGCTGGTGGAGACCTTCCTGCTGCTGGTGTCCAGCATCACCTACGGCCAGGCCGTGCTGGCGATGCACCGCCAGGACAAGCGCGCGGTGCTGACCTGGCTGGGCGTGACCTTCGCACTCGGTGCCGGCTTCATCGGCATGGAAGTGTATGAGTTCAACCACCTCATCCACATTGGCGCCGGCCCTACCACCAGCGCCTACCTGTCCGCGTTCTTCGCGCTGGTTGGCACGCACGGCCTGCATGTGGCCAGCGGCCTGATCTGGATGGCGGTGGTGATGCACCAGGTGAAGCGTCGCGGGCTCACCCCGACCAACGTCACCCGCATCTCCTGCCTGAGCCTGTTCTGGCACTTCCTGGACCTGGTCTGGATCTGCGTCTTCACCTTTGTCTATCTGATTGGAGTGTTCTGAACATGTCCGACAACGACACCTCCCGCGCCGGCAGCGGACATGGCTCCACCAAGTCCCACCTGATCGGCTTCGTGATCTGCGCCGTGCTCACCGTCATCCCCTTCATGCTGGTGATGAACCCGACGCTGTCGCGGCCACTGACGATGGCCCTGCTGGTCGGCTTTGCCGTCGTGCAGATCATCGTGCAGCTGGTGTACTTCCTGCACATGAACCGCTCCTCGGAGGGCGGCTGGAACCTGGCCAGTTTTGTTTTCACCCTGGTCATTCTTTTCATCGTGGTAGCGCTCTCCATCTGGATCATCTGGAGCATGCACTTCCACATGATGGTCAACTGACGCACGCAACGGGCCGGCACACCATGCCGGCCCGTTGCATGTAGTTCGGCTGTCCGTCCTTCATCGACCATAGCCATGTCCCGCACCAACACCCCCGCCACCGGCCTCGCCGCACTGGCCCGCAAACTGCACCTGTCCACCATCGCGATAAGCGCCGCCACCCTGCTGCTGGCCGCCTGCGCCGCAAAGCCCAAGGTGGATTTCTACGGCAAGGACATCGCCTGCGAAGCACTCGGCCAGCAATGGACGATGCCCGACAGCACAGGCGTAAACCGCAGCCCGGCCGACCTCAACGGCAAAGTGACGTATCTCTTCTTCGGCTTCACCAGCTGCCCGGACGTCTGCCCCACCACCATGGTGGAGTTGAACCACGTAAAGCACCTGATGGGCTCGGACGCCGACAAACTGCAGGTGATCTTCGTCACCGTGGACCCGGCCCGCGACACACCTGCTGTTGCCGAGACTTATGTAAAAGCGTTTGACCCAACTGCGACTGCGCTGGTTGGTGACGATGCGCAACTGGCCGCAATGGCAGCATCCTTCAAAGCCTTCTACGACCGCGAAGAAGGCAAGCACCCCGGCGCCTACTCAATGAGCCACACCGCAGGCGGCTACGTATTCGATCGCCAAGGACGGCTGCGTCTGTTCGCACCCTACGGCATGCCGGTAGAGCAGCTGTTCTCGGATGTGCAGCGACTAACGCTGGAGCCAACACGCCCCAACCCAGCAATCTGTGACGCAACCGGTTAGCCCCGCTCCCGCATGACCAAAGCCCCTCTCCCGCCAGCGGGAGAGGGGTTGGGGTGAGGGCAGAACAAAACCCTAAAACCCAAACCTCCAGCACCCAACCAAACTCAGCTGTGAGAACCCAAAACCCTCACCGCTCAACACACCTACCACCAACCTCCCCACCCCCAACAAACACCCCAACCGCCTCAACAAAACACCCAGGCGCAAAGTAAGACAGCAAATGCGCCCCACCCTCCACCGTACTGAAGCTCACCTCCCCAGCCTTCCCGAGCACAGCCGCATGCTCCACCGCCCCCGCATACGCCGTATTCGGATCCAAGGTCCCATGCACAACCAAGGTCCTGGGTAACGCACCCGGCGACTTCCCAAACCAAGCATCCTTCGCATAAGCAGGCACAGGCGCGCCCACCAGAAACCCCGGGATCGCACTGACAGACAAGGCCCCAGCAGCCTCCTGCTCCACAAGCTCGCGCGTAAGCCCCGGCCGCGCATTGTTCTCCGAAGCCGAGATCAACATCACCAGCGGCAACGAAGGCTGGTTGTTACCGCCCTGCCCCATCCCCGCCATCGCCGTCTTCAACTCCGCCACCGTCGCCAGCAGCGCGGACGTATCGTCCACCGCCAGCCCATCAACGATGTCGGGAATATGCGCACGCAGCGCAGGGAAGTTCAGCAGTGAGCCCAGCAACCGGCGCAGATCACCGCCCGGCACCTCGTCCTTCCACGGCGCCGTCGGCGCAGCGGCCAGCACACGCTGATAGACCGCCACCTTCTGCTCGCCCAGCACCGCACGCCCCACCGCATCCACCAACGCCGTGCGCCGGCTCAGATCCCACTGCTCGGTGGTCTCCAGCGGCACCAGTCCATCCAGGATCAAACCGTCCAGCGGCATCGGCGCCACCTGCAGCACACGCAAGGCCAGCTGCGTGCCATACGACACCCCGTACAGATAGGTCGGCCCACTGCCGCGATAGCGCGACATCAGCAGCGCAAGATCCTGCGCCGCCTCAGTCACCGAGAACGCCTGCGTGCGCGCCGCATCCGCATACATCGCGCCAATGCAGCCACCCCACTCGTCCCCGGCCAGCGCAACGCCATCGGCGCTGTCCGCCGCCTCCTGTACCGGGCAAATCCGCTCCGACCGTCCCACGCCACGGTGGTCCGGAATCACCAGGTCATAACCAGGAAACGCACGCCGGAACGTCGCAACCACCGGATACAAGGACGCCCCGGACTCACCAGGCCCACCAGCCAACAACCAAACCTCCCCGCGTCGCTCCGCCGCCTCGGCAGGAAAGCGCCGCACGAACAGCTTCAGCGAACCATCGCCCGGCGACTCGTGCCGCAGCGGAACATGGGTAGTGACACAGAGGCTGCCTTTCAGCGCAGGAGACGAATCCGCATCAGCGCAGGCCACCGGCGCCTCGAAGGCCAGCTCCGCGTGCGCGGGAAGGGCTGCAAATAGTGCAGCCGCAAGAACAACAGATCGAAACATCGACTTTCATCCCCTGATGAGCAGGCGACAGCATGCCAGTGTGTTGGGATGGCGGGAATGTTCATCGGTAATGGGGGATAGCGGGCTGAGCGCGCCTCGGTGTTGCTTGGTGCCGCTGAGCTCTTACGGGCTTCGGAAACAATTGCGGATTGGACTTCCTTGATCACACTGAAACTCCCGAGCTCGCCACTCAACAAGGCCCAGGATTATTTGGTTCAAGCGATAATCCACGCCAGAGATAGCCAATCGAATCAGCCGGAGAGCAACATGCGGTTTGTTTACCTACTTCTCTGCATCGCAGGCACCGCCCTACCGCTCGCACAGTTTGTGCCATGGATTTCCGCCAACGGCCTCAATGTGCCGCTCTTGGTGCAGCAGGCGACATCCAGCAACATTGCCGCTTTTGCCTGGGCGGATGTCCTCATCTCGGGGCTCGCGACAATTGCACTCATTTGCGCCGAAGGGCGCAGGCTGGGGATGCGTCGTTTGTGGCTTCCGCTATCCGGCATTGTGGTTGGCCCATCATTAGCGCTCCCACTGTTCTTGTTGCTCAGGGAGCGACATCTCGTGACCGCTAGAAAGAAAATCCTCCGATAAATCGCGACCACCAGAGCCGACGCTAACCAGACGACTCCCAGTCAATCAACCAGCAATTCTTCACAAGAAACATTTTCACCGGAATAAAATCTATTCTTGATGGAGCCGCAGCACTCGGAAAGGCCACAAATCATTGTTTACAGCCAACAAATATCAACCCACTCGACTCAAAGCTAATTTCACGCACATCGTACGCTGAAGTTTATTAAAGATGGCTCCTAGCCAATGAATCGCCCAGGCTTTTGTAGACACTCTTCAGCCGTTTAGTGCGTACTGCCGTTCAAACTCTATCGGGGACAGGCCGCCATTGGAACCGTGTCGCCGTGTCGGGTTGTAAAACATCTCGATGTAC
>NZ_JASCOR010000147.1 GCF_029959445.1 Stenotrophomonas sp. PS02298
TATCTTTCCACACCCCCCGCCCCCGGCCGGGGCCCGGCCGCCCCGGCCGCCGCCCCCCCCCCCCCCCCCCCCCCCCCCCCCCCCCCCCCCCCACTACGGGTGCAGCGTCAGTGCAGCAACGCCAGCTCCAGGCCTACCCATGCCAGGAACGCGACGAACAGCACCGCGCCTTCGCCGCGGCTGACCTTCAGGTCGCCGCGCAGCATCGGGTACAGCATCAGCACGAACACGATTGCCGCCGGCAACTCCAGCCGCACGAACGAGGCCGGCAGCGGCATCGGCCGCAGTGCCGCCATGCCGCCGATCACCACCAGCACATTGAACAGGCTGGAGCCGATCACGTGGCCTACGACCATGTCGCCCTGCCCGCGACGTGCAGCGGCAATGGCCGCGGCGACTTCCGGCAAGGCAGTGCCGATGGCCACCGGCAACAAACCGGCCAGCAACGGCGACATGCCCCAGCCCGCACCAATCACCGGCGCCGCATGCACCACGAAACGCGCACCGTAATACAGCACCACCGCCGCGATGACGACACGGATGATGTTGAGCCCGAGCACGGTACGGGTGGTGGCGTAGTCAGCGATGCTTTCCTGCAATGCCGCCGGCTCATGCCGTGCACGCTTCAACAGGAACGCCAGCACGCCGACAAAGCCAAGCAGCAACACGAGGCCTTCGATTCGGCTGATCGCGCCATCCAGCCCGAACACGATCAAGGCCAGCGTCGCCACCGCCAGCAGCACCAGCAGCGGCGACAACAGCCGGGTGCGTACCACCAGCGGGAAAGCCAGCGCCGCCAAACCCAGGGTCAGGCCGACATTGACGATATTGCTGCCGACCGCATTGCCCAGCGCCAGCTCCTGCGCACCAACGGCGAAGGCGCGGACATTGACCACCAGTTCCGGCAGTGAGGTACCGAAGGCCACCAGCAACAAGCCGGCCACGAAGGGCGAGGCACCGAAGCGCTGGGCCAGGCCGGAGGCGGCCTTGACGATGGAATCACCGCCCAGGGCCAGCAGCACCAGTCCCAGGACAAACCATGCGATAGCTTCGAACATTGCGCCTCCCTCCCCTGCAGTGATGACGGCGGTGCCGGGAGCATACCCGCGCTACTGCCTATGGCCGCAGCAGGGTATCAGCCACAGCCCTCCACGTAATCCACCTGCGGCGGCAGGCCCACGCGCCACGTCGTGGCCTTGCCATCGGCACCCAGTTCGACGACCAGCACGCCCTGGCTGCCATCCGTTGCCGGCACCCGCAGCACCTTGCCGCCTTCCACGTACTTGTGCGGCTGCAGCGGCTCGGCCTGTGGGTAAAGCGCCTGCAGCTGGGCCAGGTCCATGCCGATCCTGCCGCCGCCCGGCGCGGCGGTATCGCCACCGCGTACGTCATAGCGCACGAACTTGCCCGCTTCCAGCATGAAGAACGGCCCGCCCTCACTGTGCGCGGCCGGCGACAGGTAATAGCAGCCACCGTCGGCCGCGGTATCGCCCTGCAGCTCGCCCGTCCACGCCGTGCGCAGCTGTTCGGCATCGATGCCGAGTTGTGCGGCGCCATAGCCCTGCCAATCGGCATCGCTGGCAGCAACGGGGGCAGCGCCAGCCGGACTGGGAGCCGGAGCGGAAACAGGAGCAGGAGCGGCAGGTTCGGCAGCTGCTGGCTCAGCCGGCGGCGTGCGCTGGCAGGCCACCAGCAGGACGGTGAACAGTGACATCGGCAGGGCAATGCGCTTCATGCAACAGCTCCGGGCGGGTTCGCGGCCGAGTCTAGCGGCAACGGGGTCCGGCCAGCGCGAAGACAGGCCTGTCATCGTGGTTTCACTTGCCGGCGACAGGCTGGGCGCCTACGTCGCCCGTGCCCAACGCCCATGCAACCGCACAAGACCGAACTTGGCCACACCGTGCTGCAGACGCACCGCGCCGCGCTGGACCTGCGCCAGCGGCGGGCATTGATCCTGTGCGACGGCAAACGCAGCCTGGCCGAACTGAGCGGCATGCTGGGCAACGACGTCCCCGAACTGATCGCGCAACTGCAGCGTGATGGCTATCTGCAGGTGGAAGCACCCACTGCGCCGGCCGCAAAGGCCCAGGCTGCCGATCCTGCACCGGCGCAGCAGCCACACGCCACGGCGCCCGCCACGATCCCGCAGCAGGCGCCCGTCGAGCGGCGCCGATCGATGGTCGCCGCACGCATCTACGTGCTGGATATCCTCGCGCTGCAACGCAACCCTACTGCCGCACAGCTGCACAAGCTTGTGCAGGCAGCGCGCGAGGAAGGCGATACCGTGCAGGCACTGAAGCTGGCTCTGAGCCATCTGCCGGCAATGACCTCGGAAGGCTACACCCAGCGTGTGCGTGGACGCCTGCAGGAAGTGCTGCCGGAAACCCATCTGGCAGCGGTGCTGGAGCCAGCACCGCTGCCGGCATGAATCAGGCCTTGGGCGGCGTGAAGTTGTTGCGCAGCCCGCTCCAGCAAGCCTGGTAGCCGCGCTGGCGGTGCGCGGCATCCATTGCCTGTTCGGTCGGGCAGATCACGCCACGGGTCTCGAACATGAAGGCCATGGTGTCGGTGATCACGTCCGGCTTGGACAGGTCCGCGTGCGAGGCCTTGTCGAAGGTGGCCGCATCCGGACCATGGCCGGTCATGCAGTTGTGCATGGACGCACCGCCCGGCACGAAGCCCTCCGCCTTGGCATCGTAGGCACCGTGGATCAGGCCCATGAACTCGCTGGCGATGTTGCGGTGGAACCACGGCGGGCGGAAGGTGTTCTGCGCCACCAGCCAACGCGGCGGGAAGATCACGAAATCCAGGTTGCTGGTGCCCGGGGTATCGCTGGCCGAATGCAGCACCAGGAAGATCGACGGATCCGGATGGTCATGGCTGATCGAGCCGATGGTGTTGAAGTGGCGCAGGTCGTAGCGGTACGGCGCGTAGTTGCCGTGCCAGCCAACCACGTCCAGCGGCGAGTGGCCAATGTCGGCGCGCCACAGGCGGCCCTGGAACTTCGCGACCAGCTCGAACTGGCCGTCGAGGTTTTCATAGGCGGCAACCGGCGTTTCAAAGTCGCGCGGATTGGCCAGGCCGTTGCTGCCGATCGGGCCGAGGTCGGGCAGCTTCAACAGCGCGCCGAAGTTCTCGCAGACATAGCCGCGTGCCTGCCCGTCCGGCAGCTCGACCGCGAAGCGCACGCCGCGCGGGATCACCGCGATCTGCTGCGGCTCGATCTCGATCACACCCAGCTCGGTGCGCAGGCGCAGCCGGCCCAGCTGCGGCACGATCAGCAGCTCGCCGTCGGCGTTGTAGAAGTAGCGGCCGCGCATGTCGGCGTTGGCGGCGTACAGGTGGATGCCGGCACCGGTATGGGCTTCGGCCGAGCCGTTGCCGCCCATCGTGTACAGGCCATCGATGAAATCGGTGGGCGCGGTCGGCAGCGGCAGCGGGTCCCAGCGCAGCTGGTTCGGCGAGGCCGCCGACCTGCTGAAATCACTGTGCAGGCGTGGCTGCTCGAACGGGGTGAACTCACCGTGCATCGCCGCCGGGCGGATGCGGTACAGCCAGCTGCGGCGGTTGCTGCCGCGCGGCGCGGTAAAGGCGGTGCCGGTCAACTGCTCGGCATACAGCCCGTGCGCCACCTGCTGCGGCGAATTTCGACCCACCGGCAAGGTGCCGGGCACAGCCTCGGTGGCGAATTCATTGCCGAAGCCGGATTGATAAGCGTTGCTGACCATCACGAACCTGCCTGTGTTGTTGCACTTAAAGCCCCTCTCCCTCCGGGAGAGGGGTTGGGGTGAGGGTAAGGCTTTCAGCCATCATCAAAATGGCTTCCAGCACCGCATCCACCTGCAGCAGCACATCGTTGTCCCAGAAGCGCAATACGGTCAAACCTTGCTGCTCCAGGAAGCGAGTGCGCACGCGATCGACGTCTTCATTGTGCTGTGAGCCATCCAGCTCTACTACCAGCCGCTTAGCCTCACAGTAAAAATCAACGATATACGGCGGAATCGGATGTTGCCTGCGAAACTTCAGCCCACCTAGCTGGCCGCTCCTCAACCTGTTCCAGAGCTTGCGCTCGGCGTCGGTCAGATTACGGCGAAGCCTGCGGGCACGACCAAGGGTAACGGTGGGTAGCGGTGGTTTTATGCTGTAGCTCATGAAGCGGCCTCCTTGCGCCTTTCATGATCTTTAGCAGCTTCGCCCTCACCCCAACCCCTCTCCCGACGGGAGAGGGGCTTTGTCCTATAGCGCCTTAGCGCTTACAGCACGCCACGATCCATCTGGTCGCGCTCGATGCTTTCAAACAAGGCCTGGAAGTTGCCTTCGCCGAACCCTTCGTTGCCCTTGCGCTGGATGATCTCGAAGAAAATCGGGCCGATGCAGTTCTTGGTGAAGATCTGCAGCAGCTTGCGCTGCTTGGTTTCCGGGTCGGCGTCGATCAGGATCTTGTTCTTGCGCAGGCGCTCGACGTCTTCGCCGTTGTTGGGGATGCGCAGGTCGACCACGTCGAAGTAGGTGTCCGGCGTGTCCAGGAACTCAATGCCCTGCGCACGCATCGCTTCGACGGTGTCGTAGATGTTGTCGGTGAAGCAGGCGATGTGCTGGATGCCCTCGCCCTTGTAGGCGTCGAGGTATTCGTTGATCTGGCTCTTCGGGTCGGACGACTCGTTGAGCGGGATGCGCACGACGCCGTCCGGTGCGGTCATCGCCTTGGACACCAGGCCGGTCTTGGCGCCCTTGATGTCGAAATAACGGATCTCGCGGAAGTTGAACAGGCGCTCGTAGTAATCCGACCACTGCTGCATGTTGCCCAGGTACAGGTTGTGGGTCAGGTGATCGATGAAGGTCAGGCCGAAGCCGGCCGGGTTCTGGTCGGCGCCTTCGATCGGCTCGTAATCGGTGTCGTAGATGCTTCCGGCACCGCCGTAACGATCCACCAGGTACAGCATGCAATCGCCGATACCCTTGATCACCGGCGCCGATACCGCGCGGGTATCCGCCAACAGATCCACTTCCTCGGCGCCGTTGCCCAGGGCCGCTGACAGCACCTCGGCGGCCGGCTTCTGGAAGCGGATGGCGAAGCCGCAGGCGCTCGGACCATGCTTGGCGGCGAAGTCGGCGGCGAACGAGTTGGGCTCCTCGTTCACAAGAAAGTTGACGCCGCCTTGACGGTAGACGGTAATAGCACGCTGCCGGTGGCGGAGAACGGCCGTGAACCCCATGTTCTTGAAGTACGCGTGCAGCTGGGCAGCCTGCCCCGCCGGTGCGCCGAATTCGACGAACTCAAAACCATCGATGCCCATCGGGTTTTCAAAGGTGGTGACCTGCATGCCCAGGTTGGGCGCGTTGGATGCAGTAGGGGTGTTCATGGGTTGCCTCCGGGAGCATGGCGGTCGCCGGGGTACCGGCGATGAAAACAGGAAGATCCGCCCCAAAAAAGCGGGTCTGGACCGAAGGTTATAGTTTCACATGAAACCACCATCAAGGTGCACTGCAGCATGAGCTCTTCCGATTACAGCAAGTCCACCAGCATCCGCGCCTCGCACGTGTTGCTGGATCTTGAGCAGTTCCTGCCTTACCGCATCAGCGTGTTGTCCAACCGGGTCAGCGGCAACATCGCCCGGCTGTACGGCGAGCGCTACGGCCTGGCCATTCCCGAATGGCGGGTGATCACCATCCTGGCGCTGTATCCGGGCTCCTCGGCCAGTGAAGTGTCCGAGCGCACGGCAATGGACAAGGTGGCCGTCAGCCGTGCCGTGGCGCGCCTGCTGGAGCGCGGTTTCATCAAACGCGAGACCCATGGCGATGACCGTCGTCGTTCGGTGCTGGCGCTTTCGGCCGCAGGCTTCGAGGTCTACGAGACCATCGCGCCGATGGTGATCGAGATGGAACGGCGCCTGATGTCGGCGCTCACCGAAGACGAGGAACAGGTACTCGAACGCCTGATCACGCGCTTGGCCGATGCCGGCCTGCAGCGCATGAACGAGGGTTGATCGTCAGCGACGATCAACTCAGGTGCTTGCGCCGCGCATAGATCCACGGCGCGGCAAGGGCCGCGATCGCACCACCTGCAAAACCCAATGCCGCTGCCACCGCCGCCGCTTCCACGCGGCCAGGCAACGCCAATGCTGCAAGCAGCAACAGGCCGGCCGGCAGACCGATGAACGAGGTCAGGAAGAACCGCCAGCGCGGCACCCAGGTGTGCAGCTGCATCAGGCTGGCGCCGGTCCAGGCATCGTTGGCCTGGTCACGTCTGATTTTGTCCACCAGCTTGACCAGATCGACTTCGGCAGTGCCTTTACCCATCCGCGCCAACGCCAACTCCGCGCCAACGTCGGCCGGCGCCGGCCAGTTGGACGGCCATGCTTCTGGCGCAGCGACGCCATAAGCGGTCAGCAACGGTAGCGACAGGGCCGGCACCGGCAACGCGCGCAGCCGACGCTTGTCCATCACGCACCAGAACTGGGTCAGGCCGTCATTGTTGACTTGGTAGAGCGAGCTGTTCCGGTGCCGGGTAAGGCAAAGCCGTCACCCGAGCCGCCATGGATTCCAGGCCCATCGCGCGCAGGAAGCCGACACGGCTGCGGCCGGAGTGCGCCCAGGCCAGGCCCAACGGCGACAGCAGCATGACCTCGGCGTGGTCACTGACGCCGCTGTTGGCCCGCTCATCACTGGCCAGGAACGCCGACAGGGAATTGGGTTCGGCCACATCGGGCTTGCCCCAGCGCTGCGAGTGGCCGAGCAGGAACTTCAGCGGCACGCGCGCGGCGATGGTTTCGCCACGCACGTTGTCGGAAGCGAACGGCACCACGCTGGCAACGAAGGCGCGCAGCTCGTTGCCGGGCGATGCACTCCACTCCGGCGGCAACAGCCCGGCCAGCAAGCCATTGCGCGCTATCTGGTCGATCTGTTCCTTCTGCTCCACCAGCCGGATGACGGCCGACTGCAACATGATGTTGGGCGGTACTGCGGCCTGCGGCAGCCGATAGCGCGGCGGCGGCATGGATTCTTCCGGTGCCGCACTTTCGTCCAGCAGTTCATCCACCGTGGGCAGGCTGGTGCTGGCGAGCTCCTGCTCAACCGTTGCGGTGCTGGAATCGGGGCTGGCAGCTGGCTGCATGATGAGTGAGGGCAAGGCGCCGGATGCAGAGGGATTGATTCGTTAGCGGCCGCGGGCGAACAAAATGAAGATGCTGCCGCTTCGCCCCCTCCCTTGCGCGCAGCGCAGGGGAGGGTTGGGGAGGGGTGCTTTGGCTTTGGCTTTGGCTTTGGCTTTGGCTTTAGCTTTAGCTTTAGCTTTGGCTTTGGCTTTGGCTTTGGCTTTGGCTTTGCTTGCATCCGACAGCAAAGATCAAAATCAAATGCACCCCTCCCCAGCCCTCCCCTGCGCTGCGCGCAAGGGAGGGGGCGACGAATCCCCAACCCTCCCCTGCGCGATGCGCAAGGGAGGGGGCACAAAAAAAACGGCGCCTTCCGGCGCCGTTCTCGTTCAAGCACATCGCAGGCTTACTGCGCCGGCGGTGCCCATGCTTTCAGGAAGGCATCGAACTTGGCGCGGTCGTAACCCTTGCCCTTCTCCAGATCGCCGGTGAACTGCGAGTGCAGCAGCTGGCCTTCTGCATCCAGCACGAACAGATGCGGATAGGCCTTGATCTCCGGGAAGCGCGCAAGGAACTCGGCGTTCTCGTTCTCTTCGCTGTAATTGACCTTCATCCACACGTAGTTGCCATCGCGGAAGCGACGCAGCTCCGAATCACCTTCCATGAAGGCGTCCAGCAGGTGGCACCAGGAGCACCATTCGCCGCCCACATCCAGGATGATCCGCTTGCCACCACGCTGGGCCTCGACCTTGGCCGTTTCCAGGTCCGCGACCGGGTCACGGGCCGGGTCGAACTGCGCGTTGAGGCCGGCCACCGCAGCGATATCCGCTGCGGTGGGGGTGTTGCCCGATGCCACCGGCTGGCTGGTATCCGCCACCGGCGCCTTCTGTTCGGACGTATCCAGCGGCTGCACCGTTTCAGGCTTGGCGGGCGGCGGCTGATTGCAGCCAGCCAGCGCCACGGTGAGCAACAGGGGAAGCATTCCGAACAGCAGTTTCATCGCCTGACTCCTTACTTCACGCCGTGCATGAGCTTGTTGATCAGCGGAGCGACCAGGAACAGCACCACGCCCGAACCCACCAGGGCCCAGAAGCCGAAGGTGTAACCGGACTGCGCCGATGCCACGGTCATGCCGCCTTCGCCGCTGACCTTGCCTGCAAAGATACCGGCCAGATTGTTACCAATGGCGATCGACAGGAACCAGCAACCCATTGCCATGCCGGCCAGACGGGTCGGTGCCAGCTTGGTGGTCATCGACAGGCCGATCGGCGACAGGCACAGCTCACCGATGGACTGGATCACGTAC
Source organism: Stenotrophomonas sp. PS02298 (assembly GCF_029959445.1). Taxonomy (GTDB): domain Bacteria; phylum Pseudomonadota; class Gammaproteobacteria; order Xanthomonadales; family Xanthomonadaceae; genus Stenotrophomonas. The sequence continues at coordinate 8,401 of NZ_JASCOR010000147.1, forward strand.
ACCGCGAACAGGGTCCAGAACGGGATCTTGCCGGCATCGTTGACCATGCTCGACAGCGCCACCATCAGCAGCAGGAAGGCCAGGCCGTTGAAGATCAGGCCCAGGCCGAACTTGCGCGGAATCGACGGATTGGCCTTGCCCATCTTGACCCACATCCAGGCCATGATCGGCGCACAGACGATGATGGCCACCGAGTTGACCGACTGGAACCACTCCAGCGGGAAGGTCCAGCTGCCGAATTCGCGGTTGACGATCTTGTCGGCGAGGAAGGTGAACGAGCTGCCGGCCTGTTCGAAGAACATCCAGAACAGCACGTTGAACACGAAGATCACCAGCATGGCGATCACCTTGTCACGCGCGACCGAGCCACTGCGGATGCCTTCCACCAGCAGCATCAGCGCCGGCACGATGAACAGCGTCATCAGGATGGCCTGCAGCGCATTGGCATCGATGGTCAGCAGGAAATAGAACACCGGGATGCCGATCAGCAGGCCCAGCGCGGCCACCAGGCCAACGCGGCCCAGGCTCTTCTGGCCTTCTTCCGGCAGGCCGATGCCCTTGAGCTGTGCGCGGCCGAACCAGAACCAGATCAGGCTGGCCACCATGCCAATGCCCGAGGCGATGAACACCCACTGGTAATGCGGGTCCTGCTCGGTGCCGAAGACCATCTTGGCCAGCGCACCGGTGATGACCGGGGCCAGCAGCGCACCGATGTTGATGCCCATGTAGAAGATGGTGAAACCGGCATCGCGGCGTGCATCACCCTGCACGTACAGCTTGCCCACCATGGTCGAGATGATCGGCTTGAACAGGCCGTTGCCGACGATGATCGTGGCCAGGCCGAGCTTGAAGATCACTTCGCTGGGCGAAACCAGCATGAACAGGCCGATGGCCATGAACAGTGCGCCCAGCAGGATGGAGCGCTGGAAGCCGACCAGCTTGTCGGCGACGTAGCCACCGAAGATGGCACCGGCATAGACCAGCGCCAGGTAGGCACCGTACAGCTCGGCTGCAGGCTTCTCGCCCGAGGCCAGGCCGCCCTGGAACTGCGCGACGATGTACAGCACCATCGCCCAGCGAATGCCGTAGAACGCAAAGCGCTCCCAGAATTCGGCCATGAACAGCATCCACAGTGGCTTCGGGTGGCCGAGGATGGTCTTGAACTCCGGCACGGGCGCCGGGGTTGGTTCGGAATTCGGCGCGGCAGCGCTCATGCGGTGTCCCCTGATCGAAATGGGCAATTACAGAAAGTCGGCCGGAACCGGCGCGACGGGCGAGGATCACAGAAGCGTCGGCTTCACGTCAAATACATACTGCTGCAACCAACCGCCGCGCCAGGCTTGGGCCAGCCGCTTCGAGGCTGGCCCATCATGCGGTGCAAGCCGCTGAATAGGCTGGATTTTCAACCCCGGCAGGGGCTCAGGCGTCGCCTCGGATAGTGGTACGCACTTCGAACAGCTCGGGGAAGAAGGTCAGCTCCAGCGCCTGCCGGAGGAAACCAACGCCGCTGGAACCGCCGGTACCGCGCTTGAAACCGATCACCCGCATCACCGTGCGCATATGCCGGAAGCGCCACAGCTGGAACTGGGTCTCCAGGTCCACCAGGTCCTCGCACAGCGAGTACTCACGCCAGTAGCGGTCGGTGTCCTGGTAGATGTTCTCGAACACCTGGCGCAAGGCCGGGTCGCTGATATGCGATTGGGTCCAGTCATGGCCTTCATAGGCCGCCGGGATGGCATGGCCGAAGCGCGCCAGGTAGGCCAGGAACTCCTCGTACAGGCTGGGCGCTTCCAGCACCTCACGCAGCTGCGCCTGCCCTTCCGGGTCGTGGGCAAACACGTTGAGCATGTCGGCGTTCTTGTTGCCCAGCAGGAACTCGATATAGCGGTACTGCAGCGACTGGAAGCCCGAGGACGGACCCAGCACGTCGCGGAAGCCCATGTACTCTGAGGGCGTCAGGGTCTCCAGCACCGCCCACTGCTCGGTCAGCAGGCGCAGCACCTGCTTGGCCCGGGCCAGCACCTTGCGGCACTGCCAGACCTCGTCGCGCTGCATGTGGCCGCGCGCCGCGCGCAGCTCATGGGCCAGCAGCTTGAGCCACAGCTCCGAGGTCTGGTGCTGGATGATGAACAGCATTTCGTCGTGGTGCGGCGGGTTGGACAGCGGCTGCTGAGCCGACAGCAGCTGGTCCAGGCGCAGGTAGCCGCCATAGGTAAGCCGGCCCTGCAGGTCGGTATGGATACCGGCTTCGAGCTCACGCTGGTTCTTTTCTACGGTCATCGGCCTGGCCATCTGATGGGGCGGCAAGGGTAACGCAGGGTTGCACCTCCTGTAGTGCCGACCCATGGTCGGCAGAGGCAGTACCGGTGAAGCCCCTGCCGACCATGGGTCGGCAGAGACCTTTCCCGCGCAAACGGAATCGAAA
>NZ_JASCOR010000148.1 GCF_029959445.1 Stenotrophomonas sp. PS02298
GGGGGCCCCGCGGCCCCCCCCCCGCCCCCCCCCCCCGGCGGCCCCCCGCGGGCGCGGGGGGACGCCCATCCTCAACCCGGACATCACCCTCCCGATCAACGGCGAGCGCGTGACGGTGCGCGAGTACAGCTTCTTCGAAGCCATGGACGTGGTCTATGCGGACCGTGGCTTCCTGGATGACTGCGTGGTGATCCTCGCCGCACCAGGCCAGGACCCCTGGGAAGCCGTCCGTGCGCTTGTTGGCAAGCATCGCACCTTCCTGGTGGGTGCGATTGCGACATCGTGCGAGCGCACGCCTGCATGGGTCATGGAGCTGCCGCCCAAGGAACAGGACCGCCTGTTCTCCACCTGGTGGGCGGTGAACGGCCATTTTTTTCTGCAGGAGGCGGCGCTGGTGCTGCGCAGTCGCAATGCGGCGGCGAGCCGCTCGACTGGGACGTTGTCTTCTGCGACCTCGCCGGCGCCGGCTTCGACGGCGGATGCATCACCCGACTTGGCCGCCGCACCCGGCGGCAACTTGAACTGATGCACACGCAGCTGCAGCGCCAGCAGCGGCTGCGCCGTGCGGATCTCATCGAGGACCTGCTCAACGGGCAGGTCCAGTCGCGCGAAGGGCTGAAGCTGGCCCAGCGCCGGATCGCGGAACTGAGGAAGGACTGACGTGGATCGCGACTTCACCATGGACATGCGCATGCGAGCCGACTTCGCGCAGGCTCGCCGCGAGATCCAGCAGACCAACGCCGGCCTGCAGGAGACGGTGGACACTGCCCGCAAGGCCACCGACGAGCTGGACGCTGTCGGCAAGGGCGATGCCGGCGGCATGACCAAGGCGCGCGAGCTGGATGCCGCGGCGCAGGCGGCCTGGCTGCGCGCCAGCGAGGCGACGCGCAACGCGGTGGCGCAGGAGATCGGCCTGATCGGCCAGTTGGAAGACCGCCTCTCGCGCGGTGCCAGCAGTTGGGACGACCTGGCCGACACCGAAGGCATGCTCGACCGCGCAATGGCGAAGGGGTTGGTGACCGCCGAGGAGTACGACGGCGCGCTGGCCAAGCTCAACAAGAGCCAGGCGCAGCTGCAGCGCACTACCGATCAGCAGAACAAGACGCTGGACGGAACCGTTGGCCGATACGACAAGGCCAGCGCCCAACTGAAACGTCTGGAGCGCGACGAAGCGGCGCTCAAGGCTGCGCTGGACAGCGGTCGCATCAGCACCGAGCAGTATCATCGTGCAACGGCCGCGCTCCAGCAGCGGCGCAACCAGATCATCGATTCCAACCAGCAGGCGGGATTGATGCGGCGCATGCGCCTGGACAACGCCGGTGCACAGCGGGATCTGACGCAACTGGCCAGCTATGCCGCTACCGGCAACTGGCAGATGGCCGGCAACCAGATTCTCCAGCTTGGGAACAAGGCCGGAGCTGCATCAGTCCTGTTTACAGGGATGGGGGCTGCTGTGGCTGGCACGACTGCTGCAGTAGCAGCGCTTAGCTATATCGCCTACGAAGGCTATACCGAAATGCGTGCGCTGGAAACGGCGCTTCTGGCTACTGGGGGCGCAGCTGGCATTTCGGCAAGCGGGCTTAACAGCGTTGCTGTCGAGCTTGGCGCAGCCACAGGCGAATATGGGAAGGCCCGTCAAGCAGTCGACCTGCTTACGCAGTCTGGTCGTGTGAGTGGTGAAACCCTTGAAAACATGGCATCAGCCGCTGTTTCACTTTCGGAACTGACAGGGCAGTCAGTTGAACAGTCCGTTTCCAAGATGCTTCAGCTCATTGACGAGCCGACGCGCTACGCCGTTGAACTCAATAAGCAGTACCACTTCCTCACTGCTGAGGTATATGAGCACGTGCGGGCCTTGGAGGCTCAGGGGAAAACACAGGATGCCACACGGGTCTTGGTGGAACAGTTTGCCAATGTACATAAAGAGCGACTGGCTGAGGCTCGTGAGTCGGCCGCTGGCCTGGAGCGCATGTGGCGCGGCGTCAAGGATATGGTCGGCGAAACGGTGCAACTACTGAAGGATGCGGCCAATCAAGATATTGAAGGAAAAATCCGACTTGTAGACAATCTGATTAAGACCGCAAATGGTCAGAATAGGTTTGGGATATTCACTGCGCCGGGCGGTCCGCTGGGTGGGCTGCTACTTAGGGCGAATCGTGACGAGGTAATTACGCGCCTTGCCAATATGCGTGAAGAGTTGATGCTGCAAAAGCAGGCGGTAGATGCTGAGCAGGAGCGCGAGAGCGCCCAACGCCGTCGGGTTGATGCGGGAATTGAAGCAGAGCATGCGCTGAGGAACGAGTTGGCTGATGGGGCAAGCAAGACCGAAAAATTTGCGCGTGCGGTTGATGATTTGCGAAGAAAGTTCATTGCGCTCCGTGATGGTGCCGAAGCCGGAAACTCTGACAGCGGCCTGCTAACCGATGTGATATTCGGCGCGGATGGTTCCGTCAGTGGTGGAGCCTATGACAAGGCTCTCGCCCAACTCAAAGAGAAATATAAGGAGCGGACGCAAAAAGGCCCCAAGACAGACGGCCAGCGTGCCGACGATGCGGCCAAACGCGAGCTCAACCGACTGGCCGAACAGGTCGCCATGCTGTCCGAGCTCGAGGATGGCGAAAAGAAGGTCACGAACGCCACCCGGATGCGCTACGAGGTGGAGGAAGGTCAGTTCAAGAACGCAAGCGCCCGGATGAAGGAGCAGCTGCAGGACTGGGCCCAGGCACTTGATTTCGAGGAGAAGCGCAAGGACAGCCGTACTGCGCTGGCGCAGGCCGAGGCCGAGATTGCGCGCCTGCAGGGCCGTGGCCGATCGGGTGATTTCGAGCGGGTCAACAAGGAACTGGAGCGGCAGAAGAAGAACCTGGAGGAAATCGGCAACGCGGCAGGCGCGGCCGATATTTCCAAGCTGCTGAACCTGCGCCAGGCCAACTATGACCTGGAGGAGCTGCAGCGCACCTACAACCAGGTCATGGGGGAGATCCGTGGCCAGCAGGAGCGCATCAACTTCGAGCTGCAGGCCGGCCTCATCACCGAGTCCGAAGCCCAGCAGAAGATCGTCGACCTGTACCGCAGCAAGCTGGGTACCCTGCGCGAACTGGTGCCGCAGATGCGCGCGGCCGCCCAGGCGCTGGGCGACCCCGCGGCGCTGGCCAGCGTCGAGGCGATCGACATCAAGCTGCAGGAGATGGCGGCGACGACGAACTCCCTGGCGCGCGCCGTTCGCAGCACGTTCCACGACTCGTTCAAGTCGGCTCTGCTGTCGCTGGGCGACGACGCGAACTCCCTTGGTGGCCTGGTCCGTAACTTCATGGGGTCCATGGCCAAGGGCATGGCGGACTGGGCGGCCGAGCAGCTGACGCAGATGGCTGAGCGCGGGCTGATGGACAAGCTGGGGAACTGGTTCCCCAGCCTGTTCGGTTCGGCCGTGACCGAGACGCCCGAATCCACCGCGCTGGTCCAGGCCGGCACCACCGTAGCCTCGGCATTGACCGAAGCTGGCGCCAGCGCCGCGTCGGCCATTGCGGCTGCCAGTGGTGGCCCGGGCGCCGCCGGCGCTGCCGGCAACCCTGTCGCGGCAGTGGGAGACGCCGCCTCCCAGGCGGCGGGCAACATCGCCGGAGCGGAAACCGCAGCTGACAAGCTGGCGACATCCGGCAAAGGCATCCAGCTCGGCGCCGCCAATCTCGTCGGCGCGGCCGCCAACCTGGCCACTGCGGCGGGTGGGCTGTCGCCGGGTGCAAATGCCGTCATCCAGGCTGCCATCCAACTGCTGACGGCGGCGATCGCCATGCGCGCGGCAAACTCCGCCGGTGGTGTTGGATTCGCGGTCGGTGGCTACACCGGCGATGGCGGCAAGTACACCCCGGCTGGCACTGTCCACCGGGGCGAGTACGTGATGCCGCAGGAGGCCGTTCGCTACTACGGACTGGACACCATGCGCGCCATCCACCAGCACCGGGCCAAGTTCGCGGCCATTCCCCCGCCGCGCACCGTGGCACCGCTGCCGCGCTTCGAGTTCGCCGATGGCGGTTTCGCTGACCGGGCTATGCCCGGCGGTGGTGTCCAACTGGAGATCCTCAACTTCACCGACGCCGAGCAACTGGCGCAGCGTCTGGCCAGCAGCGATTCCATGCGTAAGACCATCATCAACACGACGATCGAGGAAGGTGGCTCCATTCGTGCCGGGTGGAGCGAATGACGGGGTTCATCGCGAATGCACCAGTGATCTGGCCGCGGCCGGCGGACTGGGGCAGCAGCGTGCGCGAGACGCTGAGCTGGTCGACCGAAGTGCTGCAGGCGAGCTCGGGCGTGACGGTCCACCGCTCATTGCGCTTCGCACCACGTCGCAGTTTTTCGTTCGACGCGGTAGCGGATTCACAGGAGCGCAGGGTGATCGATGCGCTGATGCGCGAGTGGAGCGGTCGCCGCTGGCTGCTGCCGATCTGGCCGGACCAGCAGATGCTTGCCGCTCCGGTTGCCGCCGGCGCGCTTTCGATTCCCTGCCGAACCGAGGGCTACGACTTCGTAGCGGGCGGTCGCGCCGTGCTGTGGGCCAGCATTACTCGATGGGAAGTCGTACACATCGAGGCGATCGACGTGGATGGCTTCATGCTGTCGATGCCGCTGGGTGGCGCCTGGCGCCGTGGTACTAGGTTGCTGCCACTGCGCTGGGCGCGCATGGATGCCAACTCCAGCATCCGCACGATCACGGACACGCTCGACCGGCCGCGTATGTCTTTCACGATCGACGAGTCCTGTGACTGGCCCGAACAGCTGCCCGCGACGCAGTACCGTGGCCATCCCGTGCTGACCATTCGCCCCGACTTCGGTGAGGACGGCGAAATCGGGTACTCCCGGCTCCTTTCCACTGTCGACAACGGGACGGCGATGCCCTTCGTCGCAGATATTGCTGGCGTCGCGCAGCGCTCTATGCGCAGCGTGTGGGAGCTGTGGGGGCGCACTGAGCAGGCGGCGTTCCGCGGCCTGCTGTACGGCCTGCGCGGCCGGGCGCTGCCGCTGTGGGTGCCATCCTGGCAGCAGGACCTCCGCTTGGCGCTGCCGGCGACGGCGGCGGTTGAGTCCATCACAGTTGAATGGGCGGGCTACACCCTGTTCGGGAGGCAGCAACCCAACCGCCGCGACATCGCCATCCACCTTGTTGATGGAACCATCGTCTACCGCCGCATCACTGCGTCCATGGACCTCGGGGGAACGGAACGCCTGACACTGGATGCGCCGTTGGCGCGCGCGATCGCACCGGCGCAGGTCAGGGCAATCAGCTTCATGGCGCTGTGCACCCAAGCCAGCGACCAGGTCGACATAGAGCACATCACCGGCGGTGATGGTCGCGCTCGATGCATCATCCCCTGGCAGGAGGTGGTACCCGATGGCCCGTAACCGCTTCGGCGCCAAGCCTGTCCATCTGTTCGTTTTCACTCGGCAGCACCTGGCCTGGCGCTACTGCACGGCCGACCGCGACCTCGTGATCGACGGGAAGACCTACCTGTCCGCGCAGATCAGCCGCAGCGAGATCCGGCAGACCGTCGAGCGCGCCAAGGACAAAGTCACGATCAAGATCGCCTATCTGCTAGATCCTTCCGCGGCGGACTATCCCACCACGCAGTCGCTGGGCAACAACTGGTGGCCACATCCGCCAACCGACACGATTGCCGTCGTGTGCATGACCTACGACGCTGGCAGCGCTGATGCGCCAGCCATCGAATGGATCGGCCAGATCGTCCAGCCCAAGGTCGATGGCAGCGAGATGGAGCTGACATGCGAGCCGGGCAATGGCTATGCCCATGCTCGGGGCCAAGGTCTACGCTGGCAGCGCGGCTGCGGCAAGACGGTGTACTCAGTCGGCCCGCGCGGCTGCAACCTGGGCACCGGCGCCGGTGCCCGTGTCGTCACCGGCACGGTGACCAAGCTCGAGCACGTCGATGGCGACGTGGCGCCGCAGGCCCACGTCCTGGTGCCGGCGCTGGCCGGCTACATCCAGAGCCTTCGTGGCCGCCAGGTTACGTGGGGCTCCGGCCAGGCGGCGGCGGTCCTCGAAGCCTACTTCGCATACACCGAGCGCCGCGTAATGACGCCACCGGGTAGCGAATCGACCGAGTTCCATTGGGAGCCCATCGGGGACAGGACAGACCACTCGAAGGAGATCGGGCCGGTCGTGATTTCCTACTACTACACACGGCACGCTGCGCTCGTGCTGTCCGACGCCACCGGTCTGTCGGTTGGGTCCGTCGTATCGGTTGCAATACCGGCCGTCGCAGTAACCGCCACTGTCGCGGCGGTAGGCGGCCTGCAGATCACAGCGCCGGAGCTGGCCGGATCGACGTTCAGTCTGGCCGGTGGGTTCATAGCGTTCAACGCGCCGAACGGCCTGCTGATCCGCCGCGACATTGCCGACCATGCCTTGGGGGGCACGCTGTTGACGCTGACTCCGGGTGGTGCTGCACCAAAGGTCGGCGACGTTATCACCGCGCTGCCGACGTGCCCTCGGACGTGGGCGGCATGCGCGGAACGCGGAAACACCGACAACTATGGCGGCAGCATCTACAAGCCGATCAAGAACCCGATGGACGGAGTGAGCATGTCATGGGGTTGATCGCTCGGATGCGCAGGAAGTTTGAGATCCAGCGGTGGCGGTTCCGCTACTGGTGGCTGGACACCCCCGAGGGTTCCGCGGCCCAGGCGGTGGTGTTCTGTTTCGCCGTCCTGGTTGTGGTCATCCAACTGGTGCGTGTAGCGGTTTCTGCCCTGTTGCCCCCCCCGGCCGGCGAGCCAGTGAAGGCCGTGTACTGGTGGGTGGTGCAGCTGATCATCCTTGTTGTCTCGGCGGTGATTTCGTATGCGCTCCGACCCAAGACCGAGAAGCCCAAGCCCAATGCCGGCGAGGCACCCACGACCGAGGACGGCCAGAGCATCAAGCACCATTTCGGCACCGTCATCGTGACGGACGAGTTCCTGCTGGCCTGGAAGGTCACCGGCACGACGCCGGTCAAGACGAAGGGCGGGAAGAAGTGATGGCCGAACTGATCGTCACGCTGGCCCACCTGCGCAGCATCCCCGGGTTCGGGCCAGCGCCGGGCTTCTGCAGGCGCGGGGCGCGCGAGTTCTTCCTACAGCACGGGCTGGACTTCAGCGAGTTTGTGCGCCGCGGTATCCCGGCGGCGCAGCTGTCAGCAACGGGCGACGGCATGGCGCTCGCTCTGGTCGCGTGGGCACGCGAATGCGAGGCGGCCGATGGGCGGTAAGAGCAAATCCACGACCGTCGGCTACTGGTACGAGATCGCATTCCACAGCGGTCTCGGCATCGGGCCGATTGATGCCTACCTTGAGTTCTTCGGCGGCGACAAGACCGCGTGGAAGGGCGAGGCGACGCATAGCCAGACCATCCAGATCAATGCGCCCACGTTGTGGGGCGGCGAAAAGGACCAGGGCGGCATCGTTGGCTCGGTCGACCTGATGTTTGGCGAGCCGACCCAGCAGCCCAGCAGCCGCCTGGCAGGCATCTTCGGGCCGCAGCAGCCGGCCTGGCGCGGGCTCGCCACGCTGGTCTTCGCCGGCAAGTACGGCGCGATGAACCCGTACCCGCAAAAGGCCAGCCACAAGATCCGCCGCATCCTCGCGGGCTGGGACGACGAGTGCTGGTATCCGGGCAAGGCTGCCATCCCCATGCCGACCTGCAGCGGCGGCGACCCCTACATCCACGCTACCTCGCTGCCCTATACGCAGTACGTGGACGATTCGATGCAGATCCACCCGGTCTTCCTGTCGGCCAAGCTCCGGCAGGTGATGATCGAGTGGCCGCAGCCGCCCGAATCCTTGGCGGTGGCGCCAGGCTTCATTTCGGCGAGCACGCGCCCGTTGCAGTGGGCCTTCAACCAGTACCCGGAACTGCTCGCTGTTTCCCCCGTCTTCATCGGTGCAGGGACAAAGCTCATCCAGGTCACTCACAGCCTTTCCCCCGAAGCTCTGGCGACAGCTCCAAGCTTCATCGGTGCGGCGACGAAGGAAGTGTTGAGTCGGAACGACATCCCCGCCGAGTCCCTATCCATCAGCACTAACTTCCTTGGAGCATCAACGTCGTGAACATCAATTTCGGCTATGGCGGTAGGTATCAGTTTGAGAAGTTCAGGGTCGACGCGGAAGGCAATGAGATCGCCGGAACGCGCCAGGTGGTGTTGCCCTGGTTCGACAATCTGATCACCGACGTCGGCATGAACCTCCTGGGCTCGGCGCCCTCGTCGCAGAACAATCTCGCTTATTGTCGGATCGGCACGGGCAATACCGCGCCGAAGGACAGTGATCAAGCCTTGGTCATGCAGGTCGGGGCCACCAAGACCGATGGCGTTGGTGGCGCTTACGGCCTGAGCATGGATGGCACTTACATCTATCGCCGCGTGAGCAAGCGTTTCGCCGCGGGTACCATCTCGGGGCTCAATCTTGCTGAAGTGGCCATGTCATTCAGCAACACGGGCAATAACGCGTTCAGCCGTTCCCTGCTGAAGGATATTTCCGGCAATCCGACGACCATCACGCTCCTGTCCGACGAAGTGCTGGACGTGGTCTATGAGCTGCGCATGTACCTTCCGCCGCAGGATATTGAGGTTGCGGCGGTGATCGACGGCGTGGACACCACCGTGACAATTCGCCGGGCAACGCTGCAGCGGCAGGTGGATTTCTGGGCCGCGCGCGTTGGGTTTTCGATCCATCCCGACTCTGCGGGCAATGAGCAAGGCTATCCGGGCTATTCAGAGAGAGATGCGACTGAAAACGCAATTGCAGCTGCAACGGGGTGGAACAACGCTGGCACCGGGAATAAGGCTGCGATTCAAGTTGCCGCCTATGTTCCTGGTAGCTACACCAGGGCTGTCACCCTGACCTTTGGGTTGACGCAAGCAAACTTTCCGACCGGTATTGGCTTCGTGACCATCGGCACCGGAAGCTTGAACGATAGCCGCTCGGTGTGTGCATTCGGTCCGTGGGGGCTGATCTTTAACCCCAAGCTCAACAAGACCAACGCACGGATCGCCACCGTCAGTTTCGCAGTGACCTGGGCGAGGTACAGCCCGTGATTCCTGACGGTCGGCTATCGGCTAAGCCTGTTCGGGGAGGATGGATTAACCCCTATACGGGGCGCCTGGTCGAATCCCAACATTGGGGGCCGGTCGCGCTGCAGGACCCATCGCAAGGTCTGCTGGTGCGGCTCTGGACGGCGCGCGTTGACGACAAGGACGTGTTGATCTCGGCCGAAGGAGTGGCCGAGGTCGTGCTGTACTCCCATTCGGCCCGCCTCACGGCGGTATCGCTGGCTTTCAACCAGAACGGCGATCCGCACCTTACGCTGATAGACACCAACGGCACTGCATGGCTGCGCTGGTACGACCCCACCTTGCCGGGCATGGCAATGACGGCCCTGCCGGCGGATCACCTGTACCCGATCCTGACCTTCGACGACGCCAGGCAGTTTGCCGTCGACAGTTCGGACGTCATCCTCTCCTACGTCAGGGCCGACGTGCTGCGCTACCGCATCCAGCGTGAGCGCTTCCTGGTCGAGCACACTCCCCCCGTCGGCGAGGGCGGCGCCCCCTTGGCAGTCGCCGGCAAGCCGCTGCTGCACGTGAGCATGAACGCGAAGCAGCGCCTGCAGTGGACGTTCCTCAACACCGACAACTGGGCGATGAACCCGGCCCACGTGCTGTACTACGCGCGCACGCACCCGGAGATCGGGCGCGAGCCCAAAGCCAACATGAACGACGCCAGCTACCGAGCGGCCGCCGACAAGCTGTACGAGGAAGGCTTCGGCATCTGCACGTCCTACGACCCCTCGGCGGAGAGCCTTGAGGAATTTGAGGGGCGCATCTGCCGATTGATTGGTGGCAGCGTCAGCCGTGACCTGGTCGACGGCCAGTACTACCTCGACCTCGCGCGCGGCGACTACGACGTCGACGATCTGCCGGTGGTGACCGACGACGACATCATTTCGTTCGAGGCGCAGCCTTCGACCCTCGACGGCGCGGTCAACTCGGTGAGCGTCAAGTACTTCGACCCCTGCAGGCGAGAAGACGTGATGACGCCATCGGTGCAGGCGCTGGGGCTGATCGACGCCTTTGGTGTCATCCACCAGACGATGGAATATCCCGAAATTCCCAGCGGCGCCCTGGCGCTCATCGTCGCCGAGCGCGACGTGCGCACGACCGCCACGCCCACCATCCCGTTCAATCTGGTCGTGATGCCGGACGCGGTGCGGGCGATCCGGCCGAACAGGCACTTCCGCCTGCAGGCGCCCAAGCATGGCATCGAGGACATGGTGTGCCTGCTGGGCGAGAAGCAGGCCGGCACGCTCAAGAGCGGCGCCATGCGGATCAAGGCCACGCAGGACATCTACAGCCTGCCGCAGACCTCGTTCGTCGAAGTCGAACCGGGCGTGGACACCCGCCCTGACCCGACGCCGTATCCGATCACGCAGCAGGCCGCGCTGGAAGCGCCGTACATCGAGCTTGTGCAGCGCCTGGACCGGGCGAACCTGGATGTGCTGCCGGCGGACGCGGGATATCTGCTGGTCGTGGCCGACCGGCCGCAGCAGGGCGGCCACAACTACAACGTCGCCGTCGCCGCCCGCGGCGCCCCCGACGCGGGCGGGGCGACCGGCGCCTGGTGGCCGGTCGCCCGCGTTT
>NZ_JASCOR010000149.1 GCF_029959445.1 Stenotrophomonas sp. PS02298
GACCCATGGTCGGCAAGGGGCATTACCGGTAACGCCCATTGCCGACCATGGGTCGGCACTACAGGCAGCGCAGCACTGGCTAGAATGGCTGGGCACGCCCCCCGCTGCCAGCCTGACTGATCCGATGCGTATTGACCCTGCCGAAATCGAAGCCCTGTTCGACGCCATTCCCAGCGTGCTGTTTTTCGCCAAGGACATCGATGGGCGTTACACCCACGTCAACATGACGATGATGCAGCGCTTGGGCATGAAGTCGCGCAGTGACGCCATCGGCAAGCGTGCCGACGAGTTGTATCCGGTCGGAATGAGCGAGGCCTACACCGAACAGGACGCGCGGGTGCTGGCCGGCGAAGTGATCGAGAACGTGATGGAGCTGCAGCTGTTCCCAAACCAGCAGCCGGGGTGGTGCCTGACCTGCAAGCGGCCCATCGTCGAGAACGGCAAGGTGGTCGGCCTGATCGGCATCTCCCGCGATCTGGGCCAGCGCGGTGGCCTGGAGTCGCAATACGAGCCGCTGCGGCTGGCACTGGACTACCTCAATACGCATTACGCCGAAAACGTGCGCATGCAGACGCTGCTGGATATCACCGGCTTCTCGCTGTCCAAGCTGGAGCGCTCGTTCCGCAAAGTGTTCCAGATGACCCCGCAGCAGGTATTGACGCGCCTGCGCATCCAGATCGCGCTGCACCTGCTGCACGGCGAGGACAGCGTGGCCAGCATCGGTCAGGCCTGCGGCTTCAGTGACCAGAGTGCGTTCACCCGCAAGTTCAAAGCGGAAGTCGGCATGGCACCGCGGCAGTACCGGGCGATGATCGCCGAGCGTGCACAACAGGAAGCCGCCCGCGCCGGGCTATGACTTCCGGGAGTGTTGGGGGGCGTTGCAGGGGCAGATGATGCGGAGTTGGTGGGCATCAGGCCCATGTCCTTCCGCCAGGAGCTTCGATGCGCCGTTCCCTTGTTGTCGCGATCAGTCTTGCCCTTTCCTGCGTTGCCACGCCTGCTGCCTTTGCGGCTGAGTCAGCAGCCGGCGCTGCGGCCCGCAATGAAGTCACTACGCAGCTGCCGCGCACTGCGCGCCCGGATCATTACCGTGTGGAGATCACGCCACACCCCGCGCAGATGGGCTTCGACGGCAAGGTCAGCATTGATCTGGAAGTGCTGCAGCCCACCAATAGCATCGTGTTGCAGGCAGCGGGCATGCGCTTCGGCAAGAGTCAGCTGCAACCCGCCGGCGGCAAGCCTATGCCGACCACGGTCAGCGTGGACGAGGCCAACCAGACCGCAAGCTTCGTCGTGGCCACGCCGCTGCAGCCAGGTCGCTACACGCTGAGCATCGACTACAGTGGCACCATCAACACCCAGGCCAACGGCTTGTTCGCACTGGATTATCCGGTGGCTGACGGCAGCAAGAAGCGCGCGCTGTTCACCCAGTTCGAGAACTCCGATGCACGCCGCTTCATTCCGTCCTGGGATGAGCCGGGCTTCAAGGCCACGTTCGATCTGAGCGTGACCGTGCCGGAAGCGGAGATGGCGGTCAGCAACATGCCGGTGGCCAGCAGCACGTCGCTGGGTAAAGGGCTGAAGCAGGTGGTGTTCCAGACCACACCGAAGATGTCGACCTACCTGTTGTTCTTCTCCAGCGGCGAGTTCGAACGCGCCACCGTCAAAGAAGGCGACACCGAGATCGGCGTGATCGCGCAGACCGGCAAGGTCGAGCAGGCGCAGTTTGCGCTGGAAGGCAGCGCCGAGGTGCTGCGTGAGTACAACGACTACTTTGGCGTGAAGTATCCGCTGCCCAAGCTCGACAACGTCGCTGCACCTGGCGGCAGCCAGTTCTTCAGTGCAATGGAGAACTGGGGGGCGATCTTCACCTTTGAATACGCCTTGCTGCTGGACCCGGCCGTGTCCAGCGTTTCCGACAAGAAGGCGGTGTTCTCGATTGCCGCACACGAAATCGCGCATCAATGGTTCGGCAACCTGGTGACGATGGCGTGGTGGGATGACCTCTGGCTCAACGAAGGTTTCGCGTCGTGGATGGAGGCGCGCACCACCCGCAAGCTGCACCCGGAATGGGACATCAACAACGTCGATGCCGCGCATACCAGCCGCGGCGCGATGGGGCGCGATGCCTACGTCACCACCCATCCGATCGTGCAGCACGTGGCGACGGTGGAGCAGGCCAGCCAGGCCTTCGACGGCATCACCTATGGCAAGGGCTCGGCGGTGATCTCCATGTTCGAGGATTACGTGGGTGCAGATGCGTGGCGTGATGGCGTGCGCCGTTACATCGCTGCCCATGCCTACGGCAATGCCGTCACTGATGATCTCTGGGCCGAGATCGACAAGGCCGCTCCGGGCAAGCGTTTCATGGAGGTCGCACATGATTTCACCCTGCAACCGGGCGTGCCCTTGATCCGTGCCAGCAGCAGCTGCGTCGCTGGCAACACCCAGGTGAAGCTGAGCCAAGGCGAGTACACGATTGATCGCAAGGACAAGCAGCCGCTGCATTGGCGCGTGCCGGTGAGTCTGCGCGTGGGCAATGGTGAGGTGGTGCACACGCTGGTTGACGGTGATACCAACGTACAGCTGCCGGGATGCACTGGGCCGCTGCTGGTCAATGCCGGGCAGAAGGGCTATTACCGCACCCTGTATGCGCCGGCGCAGTTCAAGGCGCTTAGCGCGGGCTTCGACAAGTTGCCGGTGGTCGACCAGCTGGGCGTGGTGATGGATACCAGTGCACTGGCTGCAGCGGGCCTGCAGCCCGATGCGGATCTGCTGGATCTGACGGCGAAGATCGGTGCCGATGCGCCGACCGATCTATGGGACATGGCTGCCGGCACATTGAGCGGCATCGATGGCATGTTCGACGGCGATACCGCGCGGCAGACCGCTTTCCGCAGTTACGCGCGTTCGCGTTTGTCGCCGGTACTGCAGTCGCTGGGTTGGGACGGCAAGGACAGCGACTCGGCGCAGACCAAGGAATTGCGCAGTGGATTGATCGGCACCTTGGCGGCGTTGGACGATGCGCAGGTGATTGCCGAAGCGCAGCGTCGCTTTGATGCCTTCCTGGCCAAGCCGGATTCGTTGTCACCAGACCTGCGCAGCAGTGTGCTGGGTGTGGTGGCACGCAACGCCGACGCGGCGACCTGGGACAAGCTGCACACGCTGGCCAAGCAGGAGACGTCTGCAATGGTGCGTGACCAGTACTATGGACTGCTTGCCCTGCCCAAGGACAAGGCGCTGGCGCAGCGTGCGCTGGACATGGCGTTGACCGGGGAGCCGGGTGCAACCAACAGTGCAGGCATGATTGGCGGCGTATCACGCGAGCATGCGGACCTGGCCTTCGACTTCGCCGTTGCCCATCGCGAAAAGGTGGACACCCTGGTCGACAGCACCTCACGTGCGCGGTACTACCCGGGCCTGGGCCGCAGCGCCGACAACCTGCAGATGGTGGACAAGATCAAGGCATTTGCCGATGCACACATCGCACCGACCTCGCGACGTGATGCGGAGACGGTGATTGCTGGCATCCAGACCAAGCTGCGGCTGCGCGCAGAGCGCAAGCCGCAGGTGGATGCCTGGTTGAAGCAGAAGGGGTATTGAAGCGCTGCAGCTATGAGGCCATGGGTGTAACTGCAGCTGTGAAGCCATGAATGCAACTGCAGCTGTGAAGCCCTTCTCCCGTTTACGGGAGAGGGGTTGGGGTGAGGGGAGGCTTCTAGCTAAGCAAAGTCAAAATCCCCCTCATCCGCCCTTCGGGCACCTTCTCCCGTGAACGGGAGAAGGGAGAGCCAAAGGCAAAGCCAAAGGCAAAGGCAAAGCCAAAGGCAAAGGCAAAGCCTTGCACACCTGTTGTTCGTACCCCTCCAGAAAGACCCGGCGCTCCAGCTCTCCAATCAGCACAAAAAAACAGCCGGCTTTCGCCGGCTGTTTTAATTCACGCATCAGGCAATCAAGCCGCGATCACGCCTCAACATCTTCCTTGTACGCATCCACCGGAATGCAGGCGCACATGATGTTCTTGTCGCCGTAGACGTTGTCCACACGTGCAACCGGCGGCCAGTACTTCTGCAGCTTCAGGGACGGCAGCGGGAACGCTGCCAGCTCGCGCGGATATGCATGCGTCCACTCGCTGGCCGACACTGCGCCTGCGGTGTGCGGGGCGTGCTTGAGCGGGTTGTCCTCGCGGTCCAGCTTGCCGTCTTCGATGGCCTGGATTTCCTCGCGGATCTGGATCATCGCGTCGATGAAACGGTCCAGCTCGTGCTGCGATTCGCTCTCGGTCGGCTCCACCATCAGCGTGCCGGCAACCGGGAAGCTCAGGGTCGGGGCGTGGAAGCCGAAGTCGATCAGACGCTTGGCCACGTCCTCGGCGCCGATGCCGGAAGTCTTCTCCAGTGGACGCACGTCGAGGATGCACTCATGCGCAACCAGACCGTTACGGCCGGTGTACAGGGTGGCGTAGTGCGGGGCCAGGCGCTTGGCGATGTAGTTGGCGTTGAGCAATGCAACCTGGGTTGCCTTGCGCAGGCCGGCGGTGCCCATCAGGGTGATGTACATCCAGCTGATCGGCAGGATCGAGGCGCTGCCGAAGCTGGCCGCGCTGACCATGCCGACCGGGCCGTTGTCGCCCAGCTTGCCCGGCAGGAACGGGGCCAGGTGCGACTTCACCGCGCACGGGCCGACGCCCGGACCGCCGCCGCCGTGCGGGATGCAGAAGGTCTTGTGCAGGTTCAGGTGCGACACGTCCGAGCCCCACTTGCCGGGCTTGGCCACGCCGACCAGGGCGTTCATGTTGGCACCGTCGGTGTACACCTGGCCGCCGTGCTTGTGGATGATCTCGCAGATCTCGACCACTTCTTCCTCGAACACGCCGTGCGTGGACGGGTAGGTCATCATGATCGCGGCCAGGCGGTCGCTGTACTTCTCGGCGTTGCGGCGGATGTCTTCGACATCGACGTTGCCGTTGCTGTCGGTCTTGGTCACGACCACGGTCATGCCGCACATCTGGGCCGAGGCCGGGTTGGTGCCGTGCGCCGAGTCCGGGATCAGGCAGATGTCGCGATGGCCTTCGTTGCGCGAGCGGTGGTAGGCGCGGATTGCCAGCAGGCCGGCGTACTCGCCCTGCGCGCCGGAGTTCGGCTGCAGGCTCACTGCGTCATAGCCGGTGCACTCGACCAGCATCGCTTCCAGGCCGTCGATCAGTTCCTTGTAGCCCTGCGCCTGGTCGGCCGGCGCCAGCGGGTGGATGTTGGCGAATTCCGGCCAGGTCACCGGGATCATCTCGGCGGTGGCGTTGAGCTTCATGGTGCAGCTGCCCAGCGGGATCATGGTGCGATCCATCGCCAGGTCCTTGTCGGCCAGCGAACGCAGGTAGCGCAGCATTTCGTGCTCGCTGTGGTGCGTGTTGAACACCGGGTGGGTCAGGAACTCGCTGCTGCGCAGCAGGCTCTTTGGCAGTGCGTCGGTGGTGCTGGCATCCAGCGCATCCACGTCGACGCTGGCGCCGAACAGCTGGCCCAGCGCGATGACGTCGGCGCGGGTGGCGGTTTCGTCCAGGCTGATGCCAACCGAACCGGCGTCGATGATGCGCAGGTTGATGCCGGCGGCTTCGGACTTGGCCTTCAGCGCGGCCGAATCAACGCCGGTGATGTGCAGGGTGTCGAAGAAGTCGTTGCCGACTGCCACGCCGTTGCCACGCAACGCGGCAGCGAGGATCGCAGCCAGGCGGTGGGTGCGGCGGGCAATGCGCTGCAGGCCTTCCGGACCGTGGTAGACGGCGTACATCGAGGCCATCACCGCCAGCAGCACCTGTGCGGTACAGATGTTGGAAGTGGCCTTCTCGCGGCGGATATGCTGCTCGCGGGTCTGCAGGGTCAGGCGGTAAGCGGCCTTGCCTTCGGCATCGACCGAGACGCCGATCAGGCGGCCCGGCATCGAGCGCTTGTAGGCATCACGGCAGGCCATGAAGGCGGCGTGCGGGCCGCCGAAACCGAACGGAACACCGAAACGTTGGCTGTTGCCGATGGCGATGTCCGCGCCCCATTCGCCGGGGGCGGCGATCAGGGTCAGTGCCAGCAGGTCGGTGGCAACGGCAACCAGGCCCTGGCGGGCGTGCACGGCCTCGACCAGCGCCTTGTAGTCGCCGATGTTGCCCAGGCTGTCCGGGTACTGCAGCAGCACGCCGAAGGTGTCGGCGGTCAGCGCTTCGGCCGGCTTGCCGATCAGCAGTTCGATGCCCATCGGCTCGGCGCGGGTGCGCAGCAGTTCCAGCGTCTGCGGGTGCACGCTGTCCTGCACGAAGAACACCTTGGACTTGGACTTGGCCGAACGCTTGGCCAGGGTCATCGCTTCGGCCGCGGCGGTGGCTTCGTCCAGCAGCGAGGCGTTGGCGATTTCCATGCCGGTCAGGTCGGCGACCATGGTCTGGAAGTTGATCAGTGCTTCCATGCGGCCCTGCGAGATTTCCGCCTGGTACGGGGTGTACGCCGTGTACCACGCCGGGTTCTCGAGGATGTTGCGCAGGATCACGTTCGGCGTGTGGGTGCCGTAATAGCCCTGGCCGATGAAGCTGCGCAGGACCTTGTTCTTGTCAGCGATGGCGCGGATCTTGGCCAGCGCGTCGACTTCGGTCAGCGACTCGGGCAGCGCCAGCGGCGCCGGCGACTTGATCGAACCCGGCACGATGGCGTCGGTGAGTGCTTCGAGCGAATCGTGGCCAACGGTGCGCAGCATCTGCGCGATTTCAGCGTCGTTGGGGCCGATATGGCGGTCGACGAACGCGGAATGGTGTTCGAGTTCGCGCAGCGAAAAAGTGTTCTGGGTCATGGCTGACGTCCGGAGAAGGCATGCAGGGCAGGGGCGGTGAGCCAGGTCTGCCCGGTTGCCGTCCGGGTGCCGCGCACGCGCGCCACCACAGCCGGCAAGCAAAGGCTTACCTCGCGCCCCTCTGTCCTTTTGCCTGAGAGTTTGGAAGCGACGCGACGAGGATCGTGCGCTTCGTGCACCTTCGGCGCCGGATTGAACCGGTCTCTCCAGAGTTTTGCTACGGGTGGTATCGGGCCTGAGCGATTACGGGCGTTTGCGCCTTCGGCAGCGGGGTGAACCGCTTCTCCCACCTTGTTCGTACAGCGTGGCGATTATAGCCCGGTAAAGGCCCAGGGCAGACCCGCGCAGCGGCTTGGATTACCATCTGCATCCCGGTTTCAATCCCGCGCGTTGCACGCGTACGGCCGGGCATCCCGGAGCCGCTGGCTGAAGTGGGTGAATGTCCGGACAAATTACCGCATCATGGCCGCGGAGCGCCGTCGCGCCCGGTCCTGTTCATCCTGTCCCCACCCCACATCGGCCCCGCGCCGGTGCCGTTGCTGGTTATTGAAAGCCATGGAAGCAAACAAGCAGGTTTCACTGCGCCGTATCGCCATTCTGGTGGCCGGTCTGTCGATGTTCGGTCCGTTCGCGATCGATGCGGTGTTCCCCGCATTCCCGCACATGGGCGCCGATCTGGGCGCCGACAAGCTGGCCATGCAGCAGGTGATCAGCGTCTACCTGTTGGCCTATGCGCTGATGAGCCTGGTGCACGGTGCGCTGTCCGATGCGCTCGGCCGCAAGGTGGTGATCATCGGCGGGCTGGTGGTGTTCATCGCTGCCTCCGTCGGTTGTGCGCTTTCCACCGACATGGGCACCCTGCTGCTGTTCCGCTTCCTGCAAGGGCTGTCGGCCGGCGTGGGCTACATCATCGGCCGCGCGGTGATCCGTGACCTGTATGACGGTGACGATGCCCAGCGCTTGATGAGCCAGGTCTCGATGATCTTCTCCATTGCCCCGGCCATCGCCCCGATCATCGGTGGCTGGCTGCTGGGCTGGACGCAGTGGCAGGGCATCTTCTGGTTCCTGGTCGGGTTCTCGGCGCTGCTGCTGCTGATCACCTGCATCTGGCTGCCGGAAACCCACCCGCCGCATGCACGGCTCAGCCTGCACCCCAAGCGCCTGCTGCAGGACTACATCAGCATCGGCATCAACCCGCGCTTCCTGCGCCTGGCCCTGGCCGGCTCGCTGGGCTTCGGTGGCTTGTTCCTGTACATCGCCTCGGCGCCGGCCTTCGTGCTTGACCTGCTGCACATGAACGAACGCCAGTTTGCCTGGTTGTTCATCCCGACCATCGGTGGCATGGCCTTGGGCGCCTATGCCTCCGGCCGCGCGGCAGGGCGCATGGACGGTGCCCGCGCGGTGCGCATCGGCTACAGCTTCATGGCGGTGGCGGCGATCTACAACATCAGCTACAACGCCTTCGCCACCGAGATGACGGTGCCGTGGGCGGTGCTGCCGTTCACCCTGACCTCGTTTGGCGTGGCCCTGATCTTCCCGATCCTGACCCTGGCGATCCTCGACATGTACCCGCGCCAGCGCGGCACGGCCTCGTCGATGCAGGCATTCAGCACCTTGGTGACCAACGCCATCATTGCCGGCGTGCTGTCGCCGATGCTCAGCCGCAGCGGCCTGAGCCTGGCCATCGGTGCGGCCCTGTTTGGCCTGGGCAGCTGGGCGATGTGGAAGTGGGAGCGCGTGAGCCAGCGCGCCCAGCGTGACGAAACCGCGTCCTGACACGAATTCACCCCTGCATCGGGGACAATAGTCGCGCCGCCATCACCGGCGGCCGTTCAAAGAGTGAACAACTGATGTCGATCCAATCCAAAGGCCGCCGCGAGGCGAAGAAGAAGCTGGCCGAGCGCGCACGCAACCAGGCCGAAGCCAATCCGCCGATAAAGGCCAAAGTGGAGCCGCATGCCGAGCTTCGCGACCAGCACCGTGCATTGCTGGCCGGCATTGTCCGCCGTGATGGCGAATGGGTGCTGGGCATGGATGGCAAGATTGCCGGCGAAACCACCAGCGCCGCACGCGTGCTGGCGCTGATCATGCAGGCCGCCGAATGGCACGAGAACAACGACACGCCGGTGCGGTTGATGTATTCCGATGTGCTCAAGGACGCCGCGCATGCCGAGGCGGCGGAGCAGGGCATCGATTTCGACACCTACAAGCGCAATCTGGCCGGCGCGGTGGGCAAGGCGGCTGCGGGCACGCATTGAGCCTGCGTACAAGCTTGATACCGACAAGGGCGCCGTTGGCGCCCTTGTCGTTTGTGGCGAGCGTGCCCTGCGCCCCAGTTCTTGTGGGAGCGGCGTAAGCCGCGAAGCTCGTACAGCGTCAGTGCTTTTGCATGACTGCTATCGGTGAGGCCCCTGCCGAGCATGGCTCGGCACTACCGGGGGCGTTGGTAATTCCACAACGGCCGGAACGCGCTGCGGTGCAGCCATGCCAGGACCGCGAGATAGCAGAAGTGGAAGGTGCCCCACGGCCAATCGTGGTTGAGGAACAGGTGGAAGATGAAGATGCCGGTCACCAGTGGTGCAAGTACCACGATGCCCAACGGCGCGGTGCGGCGGAACAGCAGCAACAGCCCGCCGGCAAGGCAGGCTGAGGCAATCAGCGGATCGACAATGCCGCTTTCCGTCATTGCGATGGTCAGTGCCTTGGCAGCAGGTGCTTCGTCATGATCCGGCCAGGACGTGCCAAAGAGTTTGTACGAGAACCAACGTACGCCAACATATAGGTAGAACAGGGCGTACAGCCAACGAGCGACAGCGATGATCCAGGTCATGCGATGTATTCCGGTTGTGCCGGGTGGTGGTGCGGCTGCAACTTCGAAAGCCGGTTGCCCGTGGCTGGGGCGACACAGATGTTATCGCTTGATTGACCAATTCACGAGTTGACTCGATTGTTCCAGACCTGCGAGTGACTATGTATGCCGTGTTTCTTCCTGCTTGTCTTTCTTGCTGAATTTCCGAAAAATCAATCGGATAGCCCGGCTTGCTGCCGCTGGTCAATGATGATTGGCGGGGTTATTAGGCGGTTCATGGCAACCAAATTCGCTAGTTGGCGGTGCAACGGCCTGTTCGTTTCTGCGCTCCGCTGATTCACGGCATCGAAATAAAATCTCGCCCGCCTAGATCCAGGGCGTGGCCTTTGCCTTGGCCCGCTTTTACCGCGAAGCCAAGAGGTGTGCATGGCCGTTGTTCAGCGGGCCATTGCAGCGGGCTGCAAGCTTTGCGTCATCGGCTCAAGCTTGCATTGATTCAATTCCGCTTGAGCCTGCTCAGGCGACAGCTCGCGCAGTTCCCAAAGATACTCAGTTTCAAAATAGCCAAGGTTGGCGATGGCCCCTATTCGAACAAAGTGTTGACCCTCGGGAAGCATCATGATGCCTATCTCGATAGGTCTGTTTTCTGATCGACTGTCGCCGAGAAGCCCCGAATCCCATTCGTGTCGAATGACATGACGCCCCGCTTTCACCGGAAGCGCTACGTAACCATTGTTTCGGAGCTTTGCAACGCGCTGGCCATCTACAAAGATAATGGCTGATAGAGCGGACATGTAAACGGTCTTGGGGCGAAAGACGTAAAGAACGGATTCATCGGATGACGCATTTGCCATTGGCGTGTACTTCGGGCCAGTGGCAGAACATCCCGACAGGGCGGCCGCGGCAATCATCAAGGCAATCAGTATGCGGGTGTGCATTGGATCTCTCGGAATTGTGTAGTTGGTTGTTGTGCCCTACGCCTGAATCAAATCGAGCTGCAAAGCAGCGTCGCGTTGAATGCGTAAAAACTAAATCCCCCCCCC